>DATHMJ010000243.1:0-6616 GCA_035487215.1 Gemmatimonadales bacterium | reverse complement strand
TCCACCCGTGTCACCAAGGGGAGCATGAGCTGAATGTCACGATCGACCGCCGCGCGGAGGATGGCGCGGAGCTGCACCCGGAACACTTCCGGCTGATCGAGACACACGCGGATGGATCGCCAGCCGAGGAAGGGGTTGGCCTCTTGGGGGGCCTGGAACGCTGCCGGGAACTTGTCGCCGCCAAGATCGAACGAGCGCAGCACGACGGTGTGCTCGGGGAACGCCGACGCAACCCGGCGGAAGTACTCGGTCTGCTCGTCTTCGGTGGGCAGGTTGGTGCGGCCCGTCAGCAGGAACTCGGTCCGGAGCAGGCCCACGCCCGCGGCGCCGAAGCGGACGGCCGCTTCGATCTCCTCCGGCAGGTCGACGTTGCCCATCAACAGAATCGGGCTGCCCTCGGGGGTCAGGGCCGGCTCGCCGGTGACCGTCTCCAGCTCCAGCTCCAGGCGCCGCCGCCGGCTCACCTGGACTTTGGCATCCTCCAGCTCCGCGAACGTCGGCTCGATGACGATCGTGCCGGCGAGGCCATCCAGAAGGAGGGTGCGCCCGTCGGGAATGGACGCCAGCGCGCCCACCGCGCCCATTACTGCGGGGATGCCAAGCGAGTGAGCCAGGATGGCCGCGTGCGACGTGCGAGTGCCTTCCTCGCTCACCAGACCCACGATGTGCTCGCGGTCGAGCTGGACGGTGAGACCCGGGGACAGCTCCCGGGCGACGATGATCACCTGCTCGTCCGGCGCGATGCGCCACAGCTCGTCCAGGGTGCGGCCGAGCAAGCGGTGAAGCATGCGCATCTGAATGGCGTGAAGGTCCGCCAGGCGGTCGCGGAGCCGGGCGCTGGCGGAGTTGGACCAGAGGTTCCGCACCTCGAGCGCCTTGAACTCGTAGGCGGTTTCGGCGCTCAGCCCGTTGTTGCGGATGAGCTGCTCGACCGACTGCAGGAAGAACTCGTCCCGCGCCATCTCGATCTGCGCGTCGAAGATGCGTGACTCTTCCGGCCCCGCTCGCTCGTAGACGCGCTGTCCCAACTCGCGCAGCGAAGCCACGACGGCATCCACAGCATCGCGCAGGCGCCGGACTTCGGTCTCGATCTGCGCGGGCGGGACGGCGCGATCGGGGACCTCCGGAAAATCTAGGCGCATCACCAGGGCCGGCCCGAAGGCCACACCCGGTGAGACACCGACGCCGCGCAACACATGTGGAGCCGCCATATCACATCTCTCCAAAGCCGCCGGCGATCAGACCGGCGAGCGCCTGCACCGCTTGCTCCGCATCCGCGCCGGTGGCCTTGATGGTGACGCTGCTGCCACACTCGGCGGCGAGCATCATGACCCCCATGATGCTCTTGCCGTTGACCTCCATACCGTCCTTCGCCACCGCGATCTCCGCGGCGAAGGTGCTGGCCAGCCGAACCATCTGCGCCGCCGGCCGGGCATGGAGCCCGAGCGGATTGACGATCGTCGCCTGCTGCTCGATCATCGGGTCCGTCATCGTGCCACCAGACGGAAGAGCAGCGTCACGAGCACCGCGGCGAGCGCGAACCGGCTCCCCGTCATTCTCGCCCCGAACAGCTTGCCCGCGGCGATCCCGGCCGCCACGATCAGCGCCACGGCGATACCGCTCACGAGCCCGAAGGGACGGAGGTACCACTTCGCCAGGAGCGGCAGCGCGAACCCCACCGAAAGCCCGGCGGCGTAGCCCACCACGGGCACCGCCTTCGGAATCCACGAAGTGCCGATCGCCTTCCCGACGCCCATGCCCGCCTTGAGCCCGGTTCGGAGCGACCACACCGCGGTCCAGCCGCGTACGACATTGTAGGCGACGAGGAACCCCACGATGCCCCAGCCGGAGGCCCCGAGCACCACCGCTGCGAGGGCGGCTCCGACCAACGCCGGCAACAACCCGGCCCAGAAGAGTTGGTCCCCCAGCGCGCCGAGCGGACTGCACAGCGCCGCCCGGAGGCGTACCACCTGCGGTCCCGGCTCCGCATCGTATTCGGCGCGGACGGTGGCTCCGAGCGCGAGACCCGCGAGATTCGGATTGCAATTGAAGAACTCCGCCGAGCGCACCACGGCCTCGGAGTGCCGCACCGGGTCGGCCACCTTGAGATCCTCGAGCAGCGGCTCGGCGGCGTAGCCGATCCCGACACCGAGCATCCGCTCGTAGTTCCAAACGCCCTGGACGGCGAACAGGCGGAGCAGCGCGTGCGCCTTGCCGTTCATCTAGAGCGTCGCCAGCGCGAAGCCCAACACCAGGCCGGCCGCGAGCCACCTCCGACGCCGGCTGCGCCCGGCGCTGCGGAGCGCCCCGCCCAGGGCCGCGGCCAGGGCCGCGCCGATCAGCACGAGAGTCAGCGCGGTCGCGGTAGCCCGGTCGAGAATGAGCCAGCGGCCCGCGGCCCACGCGGCGACGAGTCCGGCCCCGGTGAGGAGCGCGCTCCGGATGGCGTCCCGTACGATGCCGCCGTATTGGAGCCGGCGGATAGCCGCGCTCTCACCAGCCGCGAGGGCGGCCGAGTGGCGCTGCACGGCGTCGGCGTTCCAGCGGCGAAGCTGCTGCAAGCTCCAGCCACCCACCACGGAGACCAGCAGTCCCACCGTGCCCGCGAGGCCCAGGCTCAGCTCCCAGGGCGAGCCGGCCGCCACCACGGTCGCGGCCACGGTCGCCGGGCCATAGTCGGGATAGCGGGCCGCCCCGATCGGCAGCACGTCCAGCGCGAACAGCTCGAGCAGCGCGCCCACGCGAAGTCCGGCGCTCGGATCGCCGACGAGCAGCCCCGTCACCGCGCCCGCCACCAGCGGCCGGGCGATCATGGACTGGGCCACGCTCACGAGGTCGAGCCCCACCAGGGTGCCCCACCCCAGCAGCGCCGCGAGAATCAGCGGATCCATCAGTCGAGATCCTTGAGCGGCACCGCCGCCGCGCTGGGAACGTCCTGGGCCGTGATTCGGGCGCCGGCTGCCTCGAGCGCCCTGAGCCGGGTCATCTCGTCGTCCGTTAGATAGAGGTAAGGCAGCCGTTGCCTCCTGCCCGGTTGGTGGTGCAGGCCGCCCAGATTGATCGCGACCACGGCGGTTCCGTTGGCGGAAAACAACCGCGCCATCGTGGCGATGTCTCCGGTGAGCAGAAGGCTTCGGCGCGGGGCGGCTTGCCACCCGGCGAGCGCCGGTGCCGCCTCGGCCACCGTCGCGAAGCGGAGCTCGATCTCGGGCGGCACCGCCATGCGGTAGAGCTCCTGCTCCCACGCGCTCGCCGCCACCTGGTCGTCCACCAGAATGATCAGGTCGATGCCGAGCGGGCGCCCCCATCCAACGACCACCTGGCCATGGATCAGGCGGTCATCGACCCGGTTGAGCAGAATCGGCATCAGGGGACCTTGATCGCGCGCTCCCCGGCAGCCGCGGCCCGGCTCGCGGCCGCGTCGGGCGCCTGTGACAGGTGAAACACGAAATCGATCAGCATTGCGAGGTTCACGCCGGTGACGACCTTCACGCTCTCACGTTCCCGCAATCGGGCGAGGACGGCGATCAGACACGATCCGCTCGCCATGTCCACGAACACCACCGTGGGGCGGTCGCCGACGGCGGTGAGGATCCGTTGCTCCAGAGCGCCGCGATCGCAGCCTGTGTTGGAGACCGCCTGGAGAACCCCTCGCACTCCGCTGATTTGCTCCGCCGCCTCCACGAGCGCCTCCGCGATCGCGCCATGGCAGACGACGACGCCCTGCAGGTCATTCATAGTCGTCCTGGAGGTATTCGCGAACGCCGCTGCGCTCTTTCATGCGGCGGATGAGACGCTCGTTGAATGCGGCGGCGACGTCCACGCCGGAGTAGCGAAGCAGATGCATCATCGCCACGACCTCCGAGATCACGGTGATGTTCTTGCCGGGGTTGAGCGGGACCACCACCTTCGGGACGGGCACATCGAGAATGAGCGTCTCATGCCGCGCCAGGCCGGTGCGGTCGGCGTCCTTGGCCGTTTCCCAGTCCTCGAGCTGCACCACCACCTCGATTCGCTTCTGCTGACGGACCGCGCGCACGCCGAAGAGCGCGGGGATGTCGATCAACCCGATGCCCCGGATCTCCATGTGGTGCGCGGCCAGCTCGTGTCCGCGGCCCAGCAGCACGTCTTGCCCGCGTTTGGTGACCTGGACGACGTCATCGGCGACCAAGCGGTGGCCCCGTTCCACCAGGTCGAGCACACACTCGCTCTTCCCGATGCCCGACCGGCCCACGAACAGCAGGCCCACGCCGTAGACGTCGGCGAGTGACCCATGGAGCGTGGTGCGGGGCGCAAACGCGTCTTCGACGATCGGCTTGACGCGCCGGTAAAATTCGGCGGTCTTGAGCCGGCTCCGAAGCACAGGAACGCTCCGCGCCTTGGCCAGGTCGAGCAGCTCCTGAGGGACTTCCTGCCCCTTGGTGATGAAGATGCAGGGGAGATCGAACGTGAAGAAATGCTCCAGCCGCTTCTGGCGATCGGCGGCGGGGAGGGAACGCAGGTAGGTGATCTCGGTCTCGCCCAGGACGTGCAGCCGATTGGGCGCGAACCGGCCGGTATAACCGGCCAGCGCGAGACCGGGACTGGCAACCTCGGCCTCGGGCAATTGGCGTTCGAGCCCCAGCTCGCCGGTGAGCGCCTCGAGCTGGAGCGGATCGCCTCGGCGGGTGAGGAAGTCGCGGAGCCGGAGCATCAAGTGGGTTTGGTTGACCGTTTCGTGGCGGATGCCCGCGCCCGCCGGGGCCGCCCGTTCGCTTTCTCCAACTGGCGCCGGAGCTTGTCTTCCGCCCGGTCGAGCGCGGTGCGGTGATCCGCACCTTCGCCCCGCGCGATAAATAGCTCGCCTCGCGCAACGTGCAGTCGCACCTCGACCACCTGTCGTTGGCCTTCGGCGTCGAAGACAACGGTCGCCTCGAGCAGTCGCGGCGCGAACTGCGCCAGCCGCTCGCTCACCGCGAGCGCCCGTTCCCTCAAGGGCTCCGGGATCTCGCAGTGGCGGACCGTGATCGTCGTCTGCATCGCAACTCCCCCTTCCCCGCGCGGCCTAGGCCGAGCCCGCGATAATCTCCATCAGGTGCTGTTCGGTGGCCTCGGCCGCGCGCTCCCAGGTATGCGCCTCGGCGAACGCTCGTGCAGCTCGGCCCATGCGTTCCACTAGGTCCGGCGCGGCTGCCAGCTCCAGCATCCTCGCCGCGAGAGCCTCGGCATCGCCGTGCGGAACCAGGAAGCCGGTCTCGCCGTGCCGGACCGAGTCGCGTAGACCCGGGCTGTCGGAAGCGAGCGACGGGGTGCCACAAGCGCCCGCTTCCACCACGGTGATCCCCCATCCTTCCTTGGGTGAAGGAAAGAGATTGGCCCATGCCGCGCGCAGCAGTCGAATCTTCTCGTCTTCGCTCACGAAGCCGTGAAACGCGACGGCTCCGCCGAGGTTCAACCGCTCTGCCAGCGCCTCCAACGCAGGCCGATGGTCCCCCGAGCCCGCGATGTCCAAACGCAGATCCGGGCGGGTCCGGCGCGCCAGCGCGAGGGCCTGGAGCGCGGTGTCTACCCCTTTATAACGCTTCAACCTACCAACATACAAGAACGCCGGAGACACCGCCCGAACCACCGGATCGGGCGTGAGTCGCACGCTGTCCACGCCGGGATGGATCACCCGGACTCGCTCGGGACGGACCCCGCGTTCCACCAGATCGTCCCGAGTGCTTTCGCTGATCGCATGGAAGCCCGCGCGGGCGTAGGCGCGAGCGAGCGGCCGCTCGCCCAGCCACACGACGGTGGCGGCCGGCCAGGACGCTTCCTGAAACGCGGTTTCGCCGAAGAGATGGGGCACGATGGCACAGAACGGCAGGTCGGTGACGCCGGCCAGGAAGAGGGGCAGCTTGTTGATGTCCTCGACCACGACATCGGCTCGCTCGTTCCGGAGGGCCCGGCGCACGGCGGACCGGCCCACCAGCGCGAAACCGTTTCGCGACCCCACACGGTCCACCTGAATGCCGTCCAGCATGGCGTTCCGCGGCGCGTTCGGCCATGCCGAGCACACCAGACGGATTCGGTGGCCTCGCGCCGCCAGCCGCTTGAAGATCTCGAACAGATGCAGCTCCGCTCCGCCCGCGTGCGGATTCTCCGGATCCTGCCAGTTGACGAGAAGAACGTTCACAGGCGACCGAACGAATGGGCGATCCGGTCGAGCACGCCGTTCACGAAGCCCGCGGCCCGCGGGCCGGCGAACCAATGCGCGAGACGCACCGCTTCGTCGATCGCGACCTTCGGCGGCACCGCCCCTCCTTCCAGCTCGTGGATGCCGAGCCGGAGGATGTTGCGTTCCACAGTCGCGATCCGGCTCAAGCGCCAGTTGTCCGCGGCGGCTGCGGCGTGACGGTCGAGCGCGCTGGCCCGCGCCACGACCTCGCATGCCAGCCCCTCGGCGCGCTCGAGCAGGCGGGTGTCCCGCTCGCCGGTGATCCGCGCGAGCCCGGTCGCGACGGAACGGACCGGCGGGCCGCCCTGCAGCTCCCACGCGTAGAGGAGCTGCAGCGCCCGGGCCCGAGTCTTGGTCTCAGCCCGCAGCATGCGCGGTACGGAGCTGGGCGATCGCATCGGCCGCCTGGATCGCCGC
>DATHMJ010000242.1:0-15602 GCA_035487215.1 Gemmatimonadales bacterium | reverse complement strand
GACCCGGGATTGAACGGCGTGTCATTACTAGCCGTTAGCCGCTAGCCGTTGGCCGGAGCGTCCATGTCCGACGAGGAGCAACAGCCCTCCCACATCGATCGCCGCCGTTTCCTGTCCGTGCTCGGGGTCTCGGGCGCGGGCGCCGCGGTGCTCGCCGGGTGTTCCACCGACCGCGTGCAAAAGCTCATCCCCTACCTGGTTCAGTCGGAGGATCAGGTGCCCGGGGTCGCGACCTGGTACGCGAGCACCTGCACCGAGTGCGAAGCCGGTTGCGGGGTGCATGTCAGGACCCGCGAGGGTCGTGCGGTGAAGCTCGAGGGGAATCCGGAGCATCCCATCAATCGCGGGAAACTCTGTTCGCGTGGACAGGCCGCCCTCCAGGGCCTCTACAATCCCGAACGGCTGCGGGCCCCCAAGGTGCGGGCCGCCAACGGCTCCTTCCAGGAGATCACCTGGGACGAGGCCACACAGCGTCTGGCCGCCAAGCTGTCGGCGGCGGGGGGCAAGGTGGCCGTCATCTCCGGGGCAGGGCGGGGAACATTCTCCGATCTCCTGGCCGACTGGACCGCGGCATTGGGCGGACGCGTGACGCGTTACCGGCCGTTCGACTACGAGCCGATGCGCGCGGCGAACAAGGCGGTGTTCGGGCGGGACGAGCTGCCGGCGCACGACTTCGCGAAGGCGCAGTACATCCTGTCGTTTGGCGCCGATTTCCTCGAGACGTGGCTCGCCCCCGTAGAGAACCAGCGCGGGTTCGCGGCGTCACACGGATTCCACGACGGGCGGATGGCCAAGCACGTGGCCTTCGGGCCCCGCATGTCGCTCACCGGCCAGAACGCCGACGAGTGGCACGCGATCCGGCCTGGGTCGGAGGCGGCCATCGCGCTCGCGATCGCCAACCTGCTCGTCACCGAGCACGGTGCCAGCGCCGGCGCTTTCGGGGCGACCCTCACCGGATTCACGACCGAAAAGGCCGCCAAAGAGTCGGGCATTCCGGCAGAGGCGATCCGCCGGATCGCGACCGAGTTCGCGGCGGCCAAGCCCAGTCTGGCCGTGGCCGGTGGCGTGGGAAGTCAACACCGAGGCGCGGTGGAAGTCTGCGCTGCGGTCGCCATCCTCAATTGGGTGGCCGGGAACATCGGTCAGACGGTGCTGTTCGGTGCCGAGCTTGACGCCGGTGATGGGGCGCAGGGACTCGAGGCCTTGGGCGCGGCGCTCGACGCAGGCCAGGTGGCCGTGGTCCTCGTGCACGAGGCCAATCCGCTCTACGCCTCGCCGGCGTCCATGGGCTTCGCGGCCCGCTTCGCCAAGGCCGGCTTCAAAGTCTCGACGTCGCTGTACTTGGACGAGACCGTCGAGCAGTGCGACATGCTCCTGCCCGACCTCCATGCCCTGGAACGCTGGGACGATGTCCGTCCCCGTGCTGGCGTCGTCGGACTGATGCAACCCGTCATGGAGCCGTTGTACCCGACGATGGCGACCGGCGACGTCCTGCTCAAGACGGCGCAGAAGATGGGCGGGCCGATGGCGAAGTTCGCGGCCCCTAGCTATGAGGCGCATCTCAAGGCACGCTGGGCCGAGCTCGCCAAGTCGCAGGGACAGGCGGATGCCGAGGGTTTCTGGCGGGCGGCGCTCCAGCATGGGGGCGTCTACACCGACCGGCCCGCGGCCGAGGTGAAGCCCGCCGCCGGGGCAGTCGCCGCCTACACCGCCCCCGCGTTCGATGGGGCTGGTGAATTCTTCTTCGCCCCGCACGCATCGTCGTTCCTCTACGATGGACGCGGCACCAACAAGCCGTGGCTGCTGGAAAACCCCGACCCCGTCACCAAGATCACCTGGCACTCCTGGGTCGAGGTGCACCCGGAAACCGCCGCTCGGCTCGACGTCCGGAACGGTGAAATTCTCCGGCTTACCTCACCGCAAGGGAGCATCGAGGCGCCGGTCTACATCTATCCCGGTCTGCATCCCGAGGTACTGTCGGTCCCCCTCGGCTTCGGTCACACCGAATACGGCTCCTATGCCAAGGGACGCGGCGTCAACGCGTTGGATCTGCTGGCGGCCAAGCCGGGCCAGCCGTTCGTCCCGTATCTGTCGGCTCGGGTCTCGGTCCAAAAGACGGGGCGGTACCAGAAGCTCGCAACGACCGAGGGCAACCCCCGTCAGCTCGGTCGAGGAATCGCTGAGGCGATGCCGGTGGGCCTGGCCGCGAAGGGGGCGACGGTCAGGGAGGCGGCGGCCGCGGAAGGACACCCGGAGGAAGCGGTCAATCCCGAGCGCGAAGTCGAGGCGCTGAAGGGATGGGCGGCCGAGGTCCAGCAGCGCACCCGCAAGGGCGACTACGCCGGCGAGCATTCGCAGTGGGGCATGACGATCGATCTCGCCAAATGCACCGGCTGCTCCGCCTGCGTCACCGCCTGCTACGCGGAAAACAACATTCCGACCGTCGGCGAAAGCGAGATTCTCAAAGGCCGCGAGCTGACCTGGATGCGCATCGAGCGCTACTGGGAAGGTGGCGGGACCACGGACAAGCCGATCGAGGCGCGGTTCGTCCCGATGCTGTGCCAGCACTGCGCCAACGCACCGTGCGAGCCCGTGTGCCCGGTCTATGCGGCCTACCACACCGTCGACGGCCTCAACGGGCAGGTCTACAACCGCTGCGTCGGCACGCGCTACTGCGCCAATAACTGCCCGTACAAGGTGCGCTACTTCAATTGGTACAAGTACAACGAGCACGCGTGGCCCGAGCCGCTCAATCTGCAGCTCAATCCCGATGTGACGGTGCGTGCCCGCGGCGTGATGGAGAAGTGCACCTTCTGCATTCAGCGGATTCGCGGTGCCCAGCATCACGCGCGGCTCGAGGGTCGGCCGCTCAAGGATGGCGAGTTCACGACCGCGTGCGCGCAGGCGTGTCCGTCCGATGCGATCATCTTCGGTGACCTGCACGATCCTGGGAGCCGTGTGCATCAGGCGAGCCAGGATCACCGCGGCTACCACGTACTCGAGGATCTCAACACCCGCCCGGCGATCACCTATCTGGCCAAGGTGAGCGGCCGGACGGAGGCATAGCCATGGCCGTCGTCGCGCAGGAACCCGTCATCACGCAGACCCACGCGGACGTGACCCGCGATGTCGTCGCGACGCTGGGCAAGCCCAGCACCGGCTACGTCCTGGCCTTCTTCAGTGCGGTGGGCCTGTTCCTCGCGGGCGCGCTCACGCTGCTGGTGCTGCTCAAGGACGGGCTGGGACATGCGGGCTACCAGCCGCCGATCTTCTGGAGCGTCTACATCACGACGTTCGTCTTCTGGATCGGCATCGGCCACGCGGGCACACTGATTTCCGCCATTCTTTACCTCTTCCGGTCTCCATGGCGGACCGCCGTCTATCGCTCGACGGAGGCCATGACGGTGTTCGCGGTCATGACCGCGGCGCTGTTCCCGATCATCCACATCGGCCGCCAGTGGCTCTTCTACTGGTTGCTGCCCTATCCCAACCAGCGCTTCCTCTGGCCCAACTTCAAGTCACCGCTCGTCTGGGACGTCTTCGCGATCACGACCTATTTCACCGTGTCGACGACGTTCCTGGTGTACGGGCTCGTGCCCGACGTCGCGGCGGTGCGAGACAAGGTCGGCGGCTGGCGCAAGCTCGTCTACCGATTCGCTTCGGCGGGTTGGCTGGGGACGGACAACCAGTGGCGGCACTACTCCCGCGCCTATCTGTACCTGGCCGCACTGGCGACGCCCCTGGTCCTCTCGGTTCACTCGGTCGTGTCCTGGGACTTCGCGTCGAGCATCGTCCCGGGCTGGCACGGAACCATCTTCGCTCCGTATTTCGTCGCCGGCGCGATCTACTCCGGCATCGGGATGGTGCTGACGCTGATCATCCCGCTTCGCCGCGTGCTCAAGCTCGAGCACATGATCACCGACTACCACTTCGACAATCTGGCGAAGCTCACGCTGCTGACCGGCTCGATCCTGTTTTACGCGTACGGGATGGAGTACTTCATTGCCTGGTACAGCGGGAACACCTTCGAGCAAACCACGTTCTGGCGGCGGGCCTTCGGGCCGTACTGGTGGGCCGGCTGGTCGATGATCATCTGCAACGCGTTCGTCTCCCAGCTCTTGTGGTTCAAGAAGATCCGGGTGAATCGAACGTCGCTCTTCGTCATCTCGATCTTCATCAACATCGGGATGTGGTTCGAGCGATTCGTGATCATCGTTTCGTCGTTGTCGAACGACTACATGCCCTGGGCCTGGGACCAGCTCAATCCAACCTGGGCGGACTGGGGGATTCTGGCCGGCTCGTTCGGCTGGTTCGGGATGTGGTTCCTGCTGTTCGCGCGCACCTTCCCCATCGTGGCGATTCAGGAGATCAAGGAAATGATTCCCTTGCCACGGAAGCGTGGAGGGCATCACTGATGGGCCGGCGTCCCAAAGTCGTGCCGGGCGTGCTCGCCTCGTTCGAGCAGATCGACGCGGCGACCGATGCCATCAAGGCGCTTCGCGCGGGCGGACACCGCGGTCTCGTCGTCTATTGCTCCCATCCGAACCACGAGCTGGAAGAGGCGCTGGAGACGCCGGTGAGCCCGGTGCGCCTGTTCACGCTCATCGGTGGGCTTACCGGCTGCACGGCGGCCTTCTCGATGACGATCTGGATGAATCTCGATTGGCCGACCTTGGTCGGTGGCAAGGCCATCGCTGCCATCCCGGCCTTCGTCGTGCCGGGCTTCGAGCTCACCGTGCTCCTCGGGGCGCTGGCGAGCGTGCTCGGCGTGATCCTTCTGTCGCTCCTGCTGGGGCAGCGCGGGGTCATGTATGATCCGCGGTTCAGCGACGACCGAATCGGCGTCTTCGTTCCGGCCGGCGCGGCGGACGCCCCGGCGTTGGAGCGCCTGTTCCGTGACGCGGGAGCCGTGGAGGTGCGTCATGCGACGCCGTGACCGGCTGGCTCTGCTCACGGGTTTGGCACTGGCCGCCGGCGCGTGTGACTGGTACTACAACGACGTGCCCTCGCCCGACCAGCTCTGGGAGATCATCCCCTGGTTCGATCAGATGGTCGTGCAGAAGTCGGTGAATCCGTACTCGCGGGTGGACGTGCCCCGCTACACGCCCGATGGGACCGTGCCCGTGACGGGCGGCGAGCCGGACTGGAGCGCGGAGTGGCTCGCCGGCAAGACCGCCACCGCCGACGGCCTCAAGAATCCGACGACCGGTGCGCCGCCCTCTGGTGTGGCGCGGCACGGCGCGGAGACCGCCGCGATCCCCGGCACGGTGGACGCGAAGGGCGACACCCTCTACCAGAACTTTTGCGCGACCTGCCACGGCCCCGCCGGCGCCGGCGACGGGCCGGTCGGCCGCAAGATGGGTGCGCTTCCGCTCATCAGCCCGCGCGCCCGCGCCTACACGGACGGCTACATCTACAGCATCATCCGCTACGGCCGAGGCCTCATGCCCCGCTATGGCGACAAGGTGTACGACCCGATGGATCGGTGGGCCATCGTGGATCACGTGCGCAAGCTCCAAGCGGACGCCCCGCTGCCGGCGAGCCCGCCGGGGGGGCCCAAGTGACCAACCTTACCGGGGTGCACCGCCGTCTCGTCGCGCGCTCCGTCTCCGGGCGCTACGACGGGTTCCTCGGACTTGGCGCAGGCCTCACGATTCTCGGCCTCCTGCTGTTCGGGCGGGCGCTCGCGAGCGGGGATGCGACGCGCGCGTGGCAGCTCTTTCAGGTGAATTGGGTCTACTTCACCGGGCTCGCCGGAGGGAGTATCGCCTTTGCCGCCGTCCACAAGGTCGTGAACGCGCGGTGGTCGGGCCTCATGATCCGCTTTGCCGAGGCCTCGGTCGCCTTCCTGCCGATCTCACTGATCGGCCTGGTGCTGATCTTCACCGTCGGCTATCCGCACATTTACGCCAACATGGTCGGCCAGCTGCACGGGTTGCAGCATGGCAAGGCTGTCTGGCTCTCGCACGACGTGATGTTCGGCCGCTTGCTGCTGCTCCTTGGCGTGTTGTACGTGGTCGGTTGGCGGATGGTCCACGCGGACATGGTGCCCGACATGTTCGCGGCCAAGTCGGTGGTGGCCGACGCGCGCCAGGGCCGCTACGAGCGGATGACGGCGGGCTACGACGGGTCCGAAGGCGCGATCGAGGAGAACGAGCGACGGATTCTGCGACTGGCGGCGTCTTACGTCGTGCTGTACACGATCGGGTTGACGGCCGTCGCGTTCGACGGCATGATGGCGCTCCAGCCGCACTGGTTTTCCAACCTGTTCGGCGGCTGGTACTTCATGGGCTCGTTCCTCGCGGGCCACATGCTGCTCGCGCTCCTGATGATCTACGGCGGCCGCCAGCTCGACATCGCCGATCTCATCTCCCCCAAGCAGCGCCACGATCTGGGCAAGCTGTGCTTCGGATTTACGGTCTTCTGGACCTACCTCATGTGGGCGCAGTTCCAGGTCATCTGGTACGGGAATCTGCCAGAGGAGACCGGATTCGTGTACAGCCGGCTCTGGGGCCACTGGCTGCCGCTCGGCAGAGTGGTCTTCATCGGCATGTTCATCGTGCCGTTCTTCGGACTGCTCGGCGTCGGCCCCAAGAAGGTCCGGGTGACGCTGGGGTTCTTCGCCGTGGTGAGCCTGATTTCGCTCTGGCTCGAGCGCTACCTGCTGATCGTCCCCTCGATCACCGTGGCCGATGGTCCCATCGTCGGGCTTCCCGAGGTTGCCCCGACGCTGCTCTTCGCCGGCCTCTATCTGCTCGTCTACACCCTCTTCGCCCGGACTTTCCCGATGGTGTCACCTCGGCTCGCCGAGATCACGCTGCTCAGGGAGGTTGGGCACCACGAGGTCGAGGTCTTCGACCACGAAGATGCCGACCGGGACTTCGTGCATGAGGAGGAGTTGGAAAGAAGGAAGGGAGGCCGTTGAAAGGAAGCTGTTAGCCGCTAGCCGATAGCCCGTAGCTTTGGCCATTGGCTGCGAACAACAAACAGCGCCCCCGTGCACTGCACCGGGGGCGCTGTTTTCTGGCAAGTTGCTACAGGCTAATCGCTACAGGCTAACAGCTATTAGCTCTCTATCTCACCCGCATCATCAAGTTCAGCCGCCGCATCATCGCCCGGAGCGAATCGCTCGGCAGGCTACCGGTGACGGCGAACATCCGGTCGCCGTGCCGGAAGGAGAGTGCGCTGCCCAGTCCCGGTCGGCCGGCCGGCGTGGCGGGCTCGTACTCTTCGCCCGGACGGGTACCCAGCAAGGCGGACACGTCGCTCACCGGGCCCTCGATCGTCCGAATGACCTCACCCGACGCCAGTTGCTGCGCGACCACCATGAGAGGCCGCCGGCCGCTGTCGCCCGACTGCGTCTGGACCTCGGTGACCGGGAGGCCGTCGATCCGGGCCGGCGTATCGCCGGCCTGCTGCTTGGCGCCATCCCAGGAGAGGTTGCGCCAGACCCCGCCGAGCTCCAGCTGACCGTCCTTGGCGATGCCCCCGACGTTCGCGAGGTGGGCTGAGGGCCTGCGATCCGCGGTCCGCTTTCGCACGACACGCTTGGCCGCCACGGCGACGGCCGGCTCGGTCGCGGGAGCCGACGCCTCGATCGCGGGCGGGTCGGCCGGCGGCGACGTCACGGTGGCCGTATCCGGCTGCTGAGCGGGAGCAGGCGTCGGTTGGACAACTGGCGCGGTGCTGGCGACCTCCCGCCGAGCGGGCGGATGTACCAGGTAGCTCGCGCCCCAACCCACACCGAGCGCGACAAGCACGCTCGCCGCCCAGGCGGCGCGCTGCCGCCGCAGTGCCTGATTGGACGCACGCTGAGCCGCCCGCCGGCGCAGGTCCGCCAAGGGCGGCAGCACCGTACGGCGCGGGGCGAGACGCGCAAGCATGGCGGTCGTCCGGTCGCGGAGCGCCGCGATGTCGTCGCGGGTCGTCCGGCACGGGGTGCATTCCGCCAAGTGGCTCTCGATCTCGACGCAGCGCAGGCGCGCCAGCGCTTGGTCGAGGTACGCGTGCAACTCCTCTTCAGGAATGTGCGGCATGTTTTCCTGTCTGCTGCCGATCGTGCGCGGCAACCAGTCGTTTCCGAGCCCGCGCGAGCGTCGTCCCGACCGCGCCCACCGCCAAACCGGTTTGGGCGGCGATCTCCGGGTAGCTCAACCCGGCGTCCCACAATAGCAAGATCTCCCGGTCCCTCGGCGTCAGAGCACCCAATGCATCGTGCACCGACGCGAGCTCCTCGTCGCGCTCCACCTGCTCTTCGGCCGACGGCTCGAAGGTCGGCTGCGCGATCGGATCACCCTTGAGGAGCGTCAGGTGCCGCTTCCGCCGAACCGCCGCACGGGCCTCGTCGCGCGCCAAGTTGGCGGCCACGGCGAAGAGCCAAGCGCGCGGCTTCTCGGGACGGTGGGTCAGCGCCCGGACGAACACTTCCTGGGCGAGGTCCTCAGCCCGTTCAGCGTCCCAGACCTTGCGGTAGAGGAACCGAACAACCGCCGTATAAGTGGATTCGTACAGCGTGTCGAAGTCGTCGCTCACCGCGGCTTCAGGCCTCCCAGACCGATTCCCTACCAGACGTATGGTGCAGGGGTGTCGCCAAGAGGACGCGCCGCCCCGCCCGCCTTGCACAACTGATGCCCGCTCAACGCGCTGGCCCCGGTCGGGCCGGGCCAAACACGCACCCGGGATGGACTCCCTTGCCCTTCGGGGGCCAGTCGCTGCATAAATCCGGCTTTGCCGGTCTTCCGTCGGCCCGCTGCCGGCCGTGCAGCATGCAGCTGATCCGATCCGATCCAAGATAGCCGCATGCGGAGACCATTTCGGCTTCCAGCGAGTATGCGCCGGGCCGGGTCACCTTACACAAATACGGCCGTTTCCTCGCCCGCACCAGAGCCTCGAGCCGGCGCTCCCGCGACGTGCACATGATCTCGATCTGGAGGTCCCGGCAGCACGCGGCGCCCTCGACTCGGTCGGCCGTGCGGCATGGGACACCGGCACACGGGTTATCGGGCGAAAAGACGGGGAGCGATCGCGCCGGTTCCGGGAGCGACCGATCGACGAGCTTCAGGTCGTCCACGACCCGGAACGCCGTCCCACCGAGCTGGCGCGGCTGTGGCATCCGGCGCGCGCCCCTTGGCGTCCGCCCCTCGAACCCATGCGCGCGGCATCGCGCCGTCCCGTTGCTCCGGTCGAGGTATCGGCAGGGGACGTGGAGCACGGCATCGGCGTAGAGATCGACGTCGCCGGCCCAGACGTCGCCAAAGGTGATCTGTCCCGTATGGCCCAGGAGCCAGGTCGCCTCATGGTCGAGTGACGTTCGCCCCTCGTCCAGCCCGCCGATCCGCAAGAGCACGCGCAAGCTCACGCACTGCGTCCCGAGGCCGGTGCACGCCGGTGGCGAGTGCCGGGCCTTGCTTCGTCGTGACGGCGATAGCAGATTTGCGCCTGCCATTAGAGCCTTGTGAAATGGTTCACAAGTCCCCGCCTTCAGGAATCGGGTGGGTATCGGTCACTTGAGCAACGTCCACGTTTCTGGAGGCACGAAAAGCGATGCGCATCACGTCCTTGGCGGTGGGGCTGGTCCTCACGGTGGCGGCTTGCGGCGGCGAAAAGAAGGCAGAGGATCAGACCACCACGGCGACCCCGCCTGCTGCCCAGCCGGCTGCGCCTGCTGCGGCTCCTGCCGCCGGGGGGGCCACCCACGAGGTGAAGATGGTACTCGACGGGACCACCTACAAGTACGATCCGGCCAAGCTCACGATCAAGTCGGGTGACGTCATCAAGTTCACCGTCGTGAGCGGCGGTGCCCATAACGTGCAGTTCTATCCCGACAGCATCCCCGCGAATGTTCCCGCGGCCATCAAGGCACTCGCCGTGGCGCCTCCCGAGAAGGGCGGAGGCATCGTCAGCGAGTCCATGAAGACCGAGGGGGAGAGCGTCGAGGTGTCCTTCGCGGGCGCGCCCGCCGGCAGCTACAAGTTCTTCTGCGCCCCCCACCACGCGCTCGGCATGGTGGGAGAAGTGACGGTTCAGTAAGCACGCGCCCGAGTCGCGGTAAGCAACCGGGGGGTTCCCGATTTAGGGAACTCCCCGTTCGCTTTTCCTGCCGCCCGATCCGCCGACCATAACCCACACACCGATGACCGCGCCCACCACCAGGCCCGCCAACGCATCCACCGCGTAGTGCATCTGGCAGTAGACGACCGCGACCGTCAGCAATGTCGTAAGAACGAGCAGTACCCAGCCCAGGGGGCGCCAGGCGCGCCCCGCGGCCAACGTCGCGGCCACGCTCGCGGCGACGTGGGACGAGGGAAACGCGGCGCCGTACGAGCTGCCCCCTGCCAGCATCGCATAGACCAGCCGGGCCATCGGATTGTCCACGAAGCTCCCCGTCGGGCGGGGGAAAGCGTAGTACGGGCCGGCGACGGGGAAGAACACGAAGACCCCGTAACAGGTGAGAAACGTGGCCATGACGGCGAGCACGAAGCGTCGGAGCCCTTCGCGATCAGCCCGTCGAAGCAGCACGAGTGCTGGGACGACGAGGATGGCGTAGTACGAGCAATACGCCCCGTGCAGCACGGTCGACCAGAAACGGCTGGGCGCCCGCTGCCACCAGTCCCGGCTGGGCTGCCCGCCAAAGAGGACTTCTTCCCAGTGTTGGACGGTGCCGTCGTGCACCGGGATGCGCCCGCCGCCGTTCAGCACGTCGAGTGACGCGTACAGGGCGAGTAGCAGGACCAGTGGGTAAAGGTCTCGCACCAGACGCCCGAATGGCCCAAGCTCGGCCCGAGTGACCATGAGGACGAGTGCGACCATCAGGCCGTCGGCGACCAGGAGCCAGGCGCACTGCGGAAAGACGGGCACCCGTGCCGCGGCCACGATGGACATCAGAACGACGTAGACCAGCACGAGCCGGTCGACCGTCCGAAACCCGCCGCCCGCCGGCATCTGGGCGCGCGCCTGCCGCGCCGCTACAGCCATCCCGCCGAGCGGTACCACTGATACGTGTCGGCCAGCCCGCGACGAAGATCGAACTCGGGCGCCCACCCGGTGTCTTCCATCAGGGGCCGAGGATCCCCGGTCCAGGCAGGTTCGAAGAACTCGTGAGCCTTGTCGGCGGTGAGAAGGGTCCGTTGGTGGGCGAGCCGAGCGACCATGCCCGTGGCCGCCAGGACAAGGGAGCCGAGCCGGAGCGGAATGCGCACGACGCTGACGGATCGGCCCACGGTATCACCGACCGCGCGGACGAACGCCGCACTCGTAAACGTTTCGGGTGGACAGGCGTAGTACACGCGCCCGGCGGTCTTCTCCGACAAGGCGCTCGCGATCAGGGCCCCGGCCAGGTCGGCGCCGTGCACGGCCGACAGCTCCTGAGTTCCGTCGCCGAACACCGGACCCAGACCGAGCCGCGCGAGCCGGAAGATCTTGAGCACTTCGCGGTCGCGCGGACCGTACACCATGGGCGGGCGGAGAATCGTCCAGAGCAACGCGCCCCCACGCACCAGCGCTTCGGCGGCGAGCTTGCTGCGGCCATACGCAGTGACCGGACGCGGTGTCTCGCCACCCGCGAGCGGTTTCCCGGGTGACGACGGGCCGCCCGCCGCCATCGAGGACACGAGCACGAACCGCCCGACGCCCGCGCGAGTCGCGGCATCGAGCAGGTTGGCGGTGCCATCGCGGTTGGCGCGGAAGAACTCGGTTTCA
Source organism: Gemmatimonadales bacterium (assembly GCA_035487215.1). Lineage (GTDB taxonomy): Bacteria > Gemmatimonadota > Gemmatimonadetes > Gemmatimonadales > GWC2-71-9 > DASQPE01. The sequence goes on along the minus strand of DATHMJ010000242.1, from coordinate 3,905 downwards.
TCGATCGCGGCCACCTGGCCGGCGACGTGAAACACCACGGATTGTCCGCGAGCAGCGCTCAGGAGGGCGTCGCGATCGTGGAGATCACCGGTGACGAGCGTGACATCTTGGCGAACGAGCGGCGCCGCCTTGGCGGGGGAGCGCACCAAGGCCGTTACCTCGGCGCCGCGACGGCGAAGCGCCTCGACCAGGTGGCTTCCGACGAACCCGGTCGCGCCCGTCACCAGCGCCCTCATGCAGGTCGATCGTAGAGCCGGTAGGTCTTGTAGTGCTTCCAGCCGATCTTGATCATGCCCGCGATCATCGCGGCATTGTCTTCGAGAATCCACCCGGCCTCGCCCCAATGGATCCGGCTGGCGTTGCCGTTGTGCCAGATGTTCGCGTACAGGAGCGCGTCCACGCCTTTGCCCCGGAACTCGGGCAGGATGCCGAGCAGCAGGACTCGGAGCCGGCCGATGCGGTGGGTCTTCAGCATCCAGAGCACCCGGATCAGCCCGGGCAGGAACGCGCCGGAGCGATTGCCCTGGAACGCGGCGTTCAGGTCGGGCATACAGATGGCAAATCCGATGATCTTGCCGTCCTTCTCGGCGAAGAGCACCAGGTCGGGAACTACCACCGGCTTGAACTGCTCCGCCAGGTGATCGATTTCCCGTTCGGTCATCGGCACGAAGCCCCAGTTCTTCTCCCATCCCCTGTTGTACAGCTCTTTGATGCGGGCCACTTCACCCTCGAAGTCGGCCATGTTGAGCTTCCGCACGGTCACGCCGAAGCGCTTTTGCACCAGGTCGGTGGCCCGGACGAGCCGCTCGCCGGCGTCGCCGGCGGGGTCGTTCCCCTCGAAGCACCAAAGATCCTTCGCCTTGGTGAACCCGGCCCGATCGAGCAGCATCGGGTAGTAGCGCGGGTTGTGCGGCATCATCAGCGTTGGAGGCGTCTCAAACCCGTCTACGAGCAGGCCGCACTCATCGTTGACGGAGAACGAAGCCGGCCCCCGCACGGTGTCGAGCCCGCGGGGGCGCAGCCAGTCGGCGGCAGCGGCCAGCAGTGCGTCGGCGACGGACTGGTCATCGATGGACTCGAAGAAGCCGAAGAACCCGACCCGGTCGGCGTGGGTCTCGTTATGCAGGCGATTGTGAATGGCGGCGATCCGACCGACGATTGCTCCGTCGCGCTCGGCAAGGAAGTACTCCGCTTCCGCGTGCTCGAAGAAGGGGTTCTTGTCGCGGGACAACAGGGTAGCGACGTCCCGACGCAACGGCGGGACCCATAGTGGGTCCCGCGCGTGGAGTCGGTAAGGCAGATCGATGAAGTGCTTCAGATCCTTCGAGCCGCGCGCCGGACGGACGCGCATGGAAGCTGTCAGATGACCCCCAACTCCCGGCCGATGCGGGCGAAAGCCTCGAGCGCGTAGTCGATCTGCTCGAAGGTGTGCGTCGCCATGAGGCTGGTGCGAAGCCGGCACTGCGACGGCGCCACCGCCGGCGGAGCCACGGGGTTCGTGAAGACGCCCGCGTCGAACAGCTTCCGCCACATGAGGAACGTCTTCTCCATCGGGCCGATCAGCACCGGAACAATGGGCGTTTCGGTCGGGCCGATGTCGAAGCCGAGGCTCCGGAAGCCGTCCTGGAGGCGCCGAGTGTTGGCCCACAGCCGGTCCCGCCGCTGCGGCTCGCGCTGCAGTACCTCCAACGCCGCCAACACGCCCGCGGTATTGGCCGGGGGCAGGGAGGCCGTGAACATGAGCGGCCGGCTGTGGTGCCGGAGGTAGTGCACCACACTCTCCGGCGCGGCCACAAACCCGCCGATCGACGCCAGCGACTTGGAGAACGTGCCGGCGATGATGTCCACCTCGTCCGTGAGACCGAAATGGGCGGCGGTGCCGTCACCATTGGGTCCGAGCACGCCGATCGAGTGGGCATCGTCCACCGCGAGCACGGCGCCGTACTTCCGGGCCACGCGCAGGAGGCCCGGGATGTCGGCGATGTCGCCCTCCATGGAGTAGACCCCGTCGACCACGATCATCGAGGCCCGCCCCGACTTGTCCCGCTCCATCTTGCGTTCGAGGCTCGCCAGGTTGCCGTGGTTGAAGCGCTCGGTGTCGCCGTACGACATCTTGGCGCCGTCCACGATCGAGGCGTGGTCGAGCTTGTCCAGGTAGACCACTTCCCCCCGGCCCACGAGCCCCGAGATCAAGCCCAGGTTGGCCTGGTACCCGGTCGAGAACACCAGGCAGGATTCCTTGCCCATGAACTCGGCCAGGGCGTGCTCCAATTGCTCGTGCAGGTCCAGCGTACCGTTCAGGAAGCGGCTACCGGTGCAGCCCGAGCCGTAGCTGGACAACGCCCGGGAGGCGGCCTCCAGGACCTTCGGATGGTGGGTCAGTCCGAGGTAGTTGTTCGACCCCAGCATGATCCGCTTTTGACCTTCAATGACGACAACCGTGTCCTCGGACTCGGAAATCGGTTTGAAGTATGGATAGAGCCCGGCCGCTTGGACTTCCCGTGCCTTGGTGAATTGGCGGCACTTCTCGAGTAGCGCGGCCTGCTGGAGAGTCTGGGTATCCACGGTGCCTCGGCTCGAAAAGGTGGGGTGCAAGCCCCGAAATTCTTTATCCCGAAACGAGTTAAAGTATGCCGTCCCGGAAGGGTGCACAAGTCGGTGCTGCAAATGGGCTCCGATGACCAAGCCCCAACTCGCGCAAGGGGATAGCAAGGGTCGGGCCGGATGACTTGCTTTTCGTGGGAGCGCGCGGTACGCATACGCCACAGGGCCCAAGTCGGGCCAAATGGAGGGTGTGTGGCCGGTTCTCCCGAGCTTCCTCGACGGTCGTTCCTCCAAACGCTCGCGCTGGCGTCCGCGGGACTCCTGGGGTCCGCGGCCATCGCGAGATCCGGGCGCTTGCTCGGCGGAACCGTTCCGCGCGGGCCCGAGGACCCCGAGATTCCCAATGAAGAGGTAGCGAGGATCTACCGCGAGCGGTTCGGCGGACGGACCATCACGCGGGCCCACGTGCAGCTCGACATGCCCGCCGTCGCAGAAGACGGGCGTATCGTACCGGTGATCATCGAGAGCGATCTACCGATGACCGCCGACCACTATGTGAAGGGCATCCATCTCATCGTCGACCATAATCCCGACGCTCATCTGGCCGGGTTTTACCTGACCCCGGCGGTCGGTCAGGTGTCGATCTCCACCCGCATCAAGATGAAGCGCTCCACCTGGGTCCGTGCGATTCTGGAAACCAACACCGGGGAGCTTTGGGCGGACTACGCCAAGGTCCTGGTGACGCTGAACGGGTGCGGCTGATGGCGGGCATCGGCGAAGCCCGGATCCGCGTCCCCGACCGGATCGCCCAAGGGGACATCATCACGGTCAACTCGATCGTCTCGCATCCCATGGACACCGGTTTCTTCCGGACCAAGGACGGAGATCCGATCCCGGCCTACTTCATCAGCGACGTCGTGATCACCTACGGCGGCGACGAGGTGGCCCGGTTCGAGTGGACGTCCGGCATCAGTCGCGATCCCGTGGTGACCTTCACGCTCAAGGCCGATCGGGAAGCGCCGCTGGCCATCACGTGGAAGGACAACAAGGGCGGGGTCTACTCGCAGTCGGTCAATATCGCGTTCGCCCGCGCCTGAGTCGCGTGCTCCTCGCGCCCGCTTTTCTCGCGCTCCATGCGGCGTCGTCCGTATGGAGCGTTTCGATTGCGCGCCGCGACTCTCTCCCGGCGCTCTTCCCGCTCCGGAAGCTCGCGCCCGGCGTCTACGCGGTCATGGGCGATACCGGCCGAGGCTCTGAAGGCCGGCCGAATGCTGGCTTCATCGTGACGAGCAAGGGCGTCGTCGTGGTCGACGCGGAACCCAGCCCCGCGGCGGGTGAAGTGCTCCTTCGGACGATCCGAT
>DATHMJ010000241.1:0-2202 GCA_035487215.1 Gemmatimonadales bacterium | reverse complement strand
AAGCCACGCCGGGGCGTACTGTGCGCTGGCCGAATGCAGGCGGTGGAAATCGACGAAGACCTCCTGCGCCACGTCCTCGGCCTCGTGCTGGTCCATGAGGACCCGGTTCGCGATAGCTGCCACCCGCGCGTACTCGGCTTTGAAAAGGGCTTCGAACGACTCGTCGTCAGTCCGAGGGGTCGCCACCGCTCTCACCCCGAGATTCATGCCCACTGAATGACAAGCACCGCTGGAGGCGGGTTTGTGACATCACTGGCCGGTGGGTTTTCGCCGCCCGAAGAGGTGCAGCGTGACCTCGCGCAGGAACGGCCCGCCCCAGATGCCGACCGAAAGTCCCGCGGCGAAGATCACTACCGCGTCGATGCTCTCCCGGCCCGGCCCCGTCCAGTACACGTCCTGGAGGTTGAGCCACAAGGCGAACTCATCCAGGGCGAGGGCCGCGCCGACTCCGTAGCCGGCGGCCGTCAGGCTGGACAGCAGGTTCGATCCCGTCCCGGCTTCGATCAGCCAGATGTAGCCGACGACGAGGAGCAGGAGGATGCCCCACACGAGGTGGTGGATGTGAAGACCGCCGCTGGAGACGTTGTGAAACGGGCCGATCCCCGCCCTGATCAGGTGCGTGACGATGCGCACGATCCCGAACGTGAGAAGGAACGCGACCGATGCGAGGAAGAGCCGCTCTCTCCGCTCGCTCTGGAAATGGAAACCGTAGATCCGCTTGAGAGTGCTCAGCCGGCGAGAGATCTCCTGTGGCGCGCGCTGCGGGCCAGCTCGTCCTCGAGGATCGTGAAATCCGTGCGGGGCAGCGCGTGGATGTGTCCCTGGAAGGCAAGCGTCCAGTGTTCGGGCGGCCACTTGCGCACGTAGTCGAGGCGATAGGCGAGCTCCTTGGCGGGAATCCAGTCGGCGTCCTCGAGCACGATGTCGGCACGGATGTGGACGCGCCACGGGTAGTCCTCGTCGCGGCGGGCCGACCGCCAGATGGGCGTGTGGTCCTCGTACATGGGCGAGGCGACCGTCACGCTGGCCGCGAACGCCGCGCGGCCGGTCACGTAGTAGAGCATGCGATCGCCGACGTGCATCGTTTCCACTCGGCGCCGGTGGCGGCTCTTCAGGCCCTGGATCGTGAACCCGTGCTCGCGCGTCTTGCGGAAGTTGTCTGGCGAGCTGACGATCATCCAGAACTGGGAGGCGCGCCCCTCGGTGCGGCCGGACTTCCGCTTGCGGCGGGGACGGCCGGACCTGGCGGGTCGGTCGCCCGCCGCGGAAGCGGGGGCTTCGGGTGTTTCGGAAGTTTCGGGGGTATCGGACACGACGAAGATTGTCTGCTTACTCCGCCAGCGGAGGCGGTGTCGGGGCCAGCTCCCGCGGCTCGGGCAGCAGGACGGTCAGGTTCCGGATCTGGGCGATGTGGGCGATCTCGTGGCGCGCCACCATCCGGCACACCTCCAGGAGCGTGATGTCGCCGGCGCGCGGGTCGCGCAGCTTGCGATCCCATTCGTTCTTGCCCCAGCCGTGGAGGAGGTCGACCGTCCTGCGCCGGATGCGGGCGAAGTCCTCGAGAGCTTCCTGAAGGGGACGCGTGAGCTCGTCCTCGTGGCCCGGATCGATGGTCGCGCGTACGTCTGCGCTGGCCACTCCGTCGAGGTGAGCGTGCCGGAGCAGGGCGTCCACCTTCGATCCCGACTCGAGCAGGTGCCCGATTAGGCCCCCGAGGGTCGGAAAGGCCGGGCCGTGGCGGTACCGCAGGCGAGGCTCGTCGAGCCCGTACACCAGGTCGCCGATGCGCTCGGGGACCGAGCTCATGAGCAGGACCACGTCCGCGGGCGACATCTCCTCTTCGAGATCCATGTCATCTGAGTATGTAGCCTTTGAGCAATGGCCCAGGTTCAGGCCGCGTGCGAGAAGTGCGGGGCGACGCTGGTTCCGGACGCCGCCTACTGCGAGAGGTGCGGCGAGCGGACGCGGCGTGCGCGGAGGCTGGTCCGGATCGCGATCCGGGTCGAGCTACTGTTTTTCGTGATGGTGGTCGCGCTGGTGATCGGGTTCACATGGATCTACGCGTCCCAGCATTAGCTACGTCTGCGGCCCGCCCTACGCGCAAGCGGCGATCAGGATGGGACTAACTGATTGCTCCCCGACCCTCTCCCGCTGCCGCGGGAGAGGGGGAAGCAGCGCTGAGAAAGCGTTCTGACAACTTGT
>DATHMJ010000240.1:0-4456 GCA_035487215.1 Gemmatimonadales bacterium | reverse complement strand
CGCGGCGCCACCGAAGAGAGCCTCGCTCGCGATGCGCGACTTGTCCGCCTCGCCATCGCCATGCACCAACGCGGTCGCCACCCATGCGAGCCGGCGCTGCGCGGGCCGCGACGCCGCATCGGCGCGCTGCTGCACCATCAGCCCCGCGATCTCATCGAGGCTCAAAAAGGTGAAGAGCTTGAGATAGCGCTCGACGTCGCGATCGTCGGTGTTGAGCCAGAACTGGTAGAACTTGTACGGACTGGTCCGCTCCGGGTCGAGCCAGATGTTCTCGCCTTCGCTCTTCCCGAACTTGGCCCCCGACGATGTCGTGATGAGCGGGAACACGAGCCCGTGGACCTCCTTGGACTCGCGCCGCGAGATCAGCTCGATCCCGGCCGTGATGTTCCCCCATTGGTCGCTGCCGCCCATCTGGAGCTCGCAGTGCTCCGTCCTGAACAGGTGCCAGTAGTCGTACGCCTGCACCAGCATGTAGCTGAATTCGGTGTAGGAGATGCCGGTCTCCATCCGACTCTTCACCGACTCCTTCTGCAGCATGTAGCTCACGGTGAAGTGCTTGCCGGTGTCGCGGAGGAACTCCATGAGGCCGATGTCGCGGAGCCAATCCGCGTTGTTCCGCATGCGGGCGTCGTTGTCCCGCCGGGTGTCGCCGACCGAAAAGCGAAGAAATCGCGAGAGCTCCGCCTTGATCGCGGCGGCGTTGGCGTCGATCTGCGCCACGGAGAGGACGGGTCGCTCGGCCCGCTTGCCGCTCGGGTCGCCTACCATGGCGGTTCCGGCGCCGAGGAGTGCGATGGGGGTGCCCCCGGTCCGCTGCAGCCAGGCGAGTCCCATGACCGGTACCAGGTTCCCGACGTGCAGCGAGTCCGCGGTCGGATCGAACCCGATGTAGGCCGTGACCGGTCCCCGGGCGAGCCGGGCGGCGAGGCCCGGCGTCGCGTCCTGGAGAAACCCCCGGTCGCGATAGAGGGTGACGAGGTCGGACATGGGTAAAGCGTAAACGGTGAAGGGTGTACGGTAAACGGCGCCGTGGCTAACTTACCCGCATGCTCCGCCGGCTCTCTTCGCAGGTCATCCGGGCCTGGCGCACGCCGAAGCTCCGCCGCAGCCTCTTCGTCGGCCTCCTCGCCCTGGTCACGTTCTTCGGCGCCGTGGTCCTCGCGGCCTGGACCGGGGCGTGCGCGGGCAACACCTGCCCGTCCATCGAAGGGCTCGACCGCTACGACCCCAATCAAGCCTCCAAGGTGTACGCCGCCGATGGACGGCTGATCACGGATCTCGGCCTCGAGCGCCGCACGGTCGTTCCGCTTCCCCAGATGTCGCCGTACGTCAAAGCGGCGTTCATTGCCACCGAGGACAAGCGCTTCTACGAGCACCAGGGCATCGACTGGCTCCGCGTTTTCGGCGCCATCCGGGCGAACGTGTTCAAGCTCCGCTTTGCCGAGGGCTTTTCGACCATCACGATGCAGCTGGCGCGCAACTTGTGGCCCGAGGATATCAGCGGGCGCGACAAGTCCCTCCGTCGCAAGCTGCGCGAGATCAAGGTCGCGATGGAGATCGAGAAGAAGTATCCCAAGGACAAGATTCTCGAGCTCTACCTGAACCAGATCGATCTGGGCAACCGGGCGTACGGCGTGGAGGCCGCGTCGCAGCGTTACTTCGGCAAGTCGGTCCGCGATGTCAATCTCGCCGAGGCGTCCACGCTCGCGGCGATTCCCAAGGCCCCCTCACGCTACAATCCGCGCCGCAATCCGAATCTCAACATCCAGCGGCGCAACACGGTCATCAATCTGCTGCGGGACGACGGCGAGCTCTCCGACCGCGATGCCGAGCGGTGGAAAGCGTATCCGTTACTGCTGTCGTCCCGCTCGGACTTCAGTGGCGTGGCGGAATACTTCGTCGAGTACGTGCGCCAGCAGCTCGACGCGCGGTTCGGTCCCGATCTCTACCGGGAAGGCCTCCGCATCTACACCACGCTGGATCTCGACGTGCAGCAGGCCGCCGAGCGGGCGCTCGAAGCGCGCCTCCAGGCGATCGAGAGCGGCGCCGATGGGAAGTTCCCGCATCAGACTTATCAGCAGTATCTCGAGGCCCGGGGCGACAACACCGACGACAACACGAACACGCCGACGCCGTACCTGCAGGGCCTGGTCGTCAGCCTCGAGGCAAAGACCGGGTCGATCCGCGCGATGGTGGGCGGGCGGGATTTCGAGGACAGCAAGTTCAACCGGGTGACCCAGTCACGGCGCCAACCCGGCTCCACGTTCAAGCCGATCGTGTACTCGGCCGCGGTCGAGGCGGGTTATCCGCTGTCGTACGTCGTGACCGACGAGCCGCTCACGGTCGAGCTGCCGCCGCCGCAGGGGATCTGGACCCCGCAGAACTACGACCTCGAGTTCGACGGACCGATGACCCTGCGCCGCGGCCTGATGCTCTCCCGCAACATCATCGCCGTGAAGCTCGGTATGGAAGTGGGCGAGCAGTCCGTCGTCAGCGAGGCGGCGAAGTTCGGCCTCACGACCAAAGTGCCACCGGTGCCCTCGATCCACATCGGCTCCGCCGACGTCATCCCGCTGGAGATGATCGCGGCGTACACCACGTTCGCGAACTTGGGCGTGCGCACGGTGCCGAACGCGATTCTGCGGGTGGAAGACCGGAGCGGGAAGATCTTGTGGCAGCCGGAGGTCCGGAGCGAGGTCGTGATGGACACGCTGCACGCGTGGCTCATGAACGATGCTTTGCGTGACGTGGTGCGTCACGGCACCGCCTACGCCGCGGTGGCCGCGAAAGGATTTCCCGCGCCGGTCGGGGGCAAGACCGGGACGACGAACGACGGGTTCGACGTCTGGTTCATCGGTTTCACACCCGATCTCGTCACCGGCATCTGGATCGGCTTCGACTCGCCGAAGAAAATCAAGGCGAACGCGCAGGGCGGCATTCTCGCGGCGCCGGCCTGGACGACCATGATGAAAGAGGTATACGACCGGCGACCGATTCCTCAGGCGTGGCTGCGTCCCGATGGTCTCGCCGCGCTCGACATCGACAATACCACCGGGTTCAAGGCGACTCCGTTCTGTCCCAAGGACTATCACTACATCGAGTCGTTCATTCCGGGCACGGAGCCGACGCAATTTTGTCCGGTGCACTCGCCGTTCAACGTCGGTGGCAACGGGGCGAGCCCGATGGGTGGCGCGGCGCCACCGCCGGCGGGGGTACAGCCCGGGACGTCGGGCTCGCTCGGCGGAACGACCCCCGGGCCCGGAACCGCGCAACCCGGTGGTCAGCCCCCGCACCCGCCCGCGCCCAGCGGCGTCATGGGCGGCGGCGGCCCGGCACCCACGCAGACCAAGCCTCCGCGCTGACATGCCCGCTGTCCGGCTCGCCGCCCGGTGGGTGTTGCCGGTCGACGGGCCTCCGATCGCCGCCGGCGCGGTCTTGATCGGCGCCGACGGCCGGGTGGCGGCCATCGGCCCCGACGCAAGCGTCCCGGCTCCGCCCGGTGTTCCGCAACGTCCGTTTCCGGACGGCGCGATCGCACCCGGGTTCGTGAACGTCCACACCCATCTCGAGCTGTCCGGATTCGAGGGCCAGGTCGAGGACGATGATTTTGCCGGCTGGATCCGCCGTCTGCGCGAGCTGAAGGACCGCCGCTCCAGGGACGAGTATCGGGCGGCCGCGCGCCGGGGGATTCGCGATGCCTGGGCCATGGGTGTAACGACCGTGGCCGACACGGGTGACCGGGGAGTGGTGCTCGAGGCGCTGGCGGAGTGCGGCGGGTCGGGCGTCGTGTACCAGGAGGTTTTCGGCCCGCATCCGGATCAATTGGAGACGAGCCTGCGCGACCTGAAAGCCAAGGTCGCGGAGCAGCGGGGGCTCGAGTCCGAGCGGCTACGCCTCGGCGTTTCGCCTCATGCCCCCTATACGGTCAGCGCGCCGCTCTACCGCGCCGTTTCGGGCTATGCCCGCTCGGAGAGGCTTCCGATCGCGGTACATCTGGCCGAATCGCCGGCGGAGACGCAGCTTCTCCGGGCGGCCGCCGGCCCCTTTGCCGACGCCTGGGGACGCAGGGGCATCCCCCTGCCACCGCTTCCCGGCCGTTCCCCCGTGGCCTGGCTGGATGCGCAGGGGGTGCTGGGTCCCGAAACCCTGTGCATCCACTTGGTGCAAGTCGACGCGGAGGACGTGGGCCGCCTTGCCGGAGCCGGAGTGGCCGTGGCGCACTGCCCCGGATCGAATCGCCGCCACGGGCATGGTGTTGCCCCGCTCCGCCAATTGCGCGCCGCCGGGCTCAGAGTCGGGGTCGGCACGGATTCGGTGGCCAGCGTCGCGAGCGTCGACCTTCGGGCGGAGGCGCGGGCGGCCCGAGCCCTGGCCGAGTTGTCCTGGGACAACGCGCTCGCGCTGGTGACGTATGAGGGAGCCAAGGCGCTCGGACTCGAACGACAGGTCGGGACGC
>DATHMJ010000239.1:0-3525 GCA_035487215.1 Gemmatimonadales bacterium | reverse complement strand
GTCGAGGCCTGGGTCCGATCGCCGAGCGCCTCGGCGAATCCCATGAGGAAATGGGCCAGCATGATCCCGGAGTTGCCGCGGGCGCCGAGCACGGCGGCCCGGGCCGCCGCCCGCGCGGTGTCCGAAAGCGGTGCGTCGCCGAGCGCACGGAGCGCGTCGGCGACGGCACGGAGGGTGAGGCTGAAATTGGTTCCGGTATCGCCGTCGGGCACCGGGAAGACGTTGATCCGGTTGATCTCGTCTCGACCCGCCGCCACCCAGTCGGCCGCCGCGAGGAACGAGCGCGTCAGCCGCGGCCCGTCGACATAGGCGATGCCAACGGTCATTGCGAGGCTACTCGGCGACCACCTGTACCCGGACTTCGGCATGGACCTCGGGGTGCAGCCGGACCGCCACGGAATGGAAGCCCAGCATTTTGATCGGGTGCTCCAACTCGATACGCCGGCGGTCGACCGTAAGATTCTCCTTGGCCAGGCCATCGGCGACGTCCTGCGCAGTGATCGACCCGAAGAGTTTGCCCTCCTCGCCCGCCTTGCCGCGCAGGGTCACCGTCACAGCGGCCAGTTTGGCCGCGAACGCCTGGGCCTCCGACCGGTCGGCGTCGCTCCGCGCGCTCCGGGCCTTCGTTTCCGCCGCGATGCGCTTCCTGTTTCCTTCGCTGGCCTCGTAGGCCAGCCCCTTGGGCAGGAGGAAGTTGCGGGCGTAGCCCGGGCGGACCCGCACCAGCTCACCGGCCTTGCCCAGCGACTTCACATCCTCGCGCAGGATGACTTCGATCATCGGTCGAAACCTCCGGTAGCGGGCGACGCGGGGCGCCGCCGGAAATCTAGCCATGTGTCGGCGAGGCCGAGGAGCGTGAGGCCTCCGAGCACGAAGGGCAACAGAAACAGGGCCACGACGGTCACGAACGCGGTGGTGACCCGCGGAAGCCGCCCGGCTCCCGCGCGGACGACCGCCAGGCCGCGGGCGGCGTACAAGGCCGTGGCGACGAGCAGCAGGTTCCCTCCGACATCGTGCAGCACCGGCGGCGTGTGCAGCAGGACCAGCCCGAGTCCCAGCACCGGCAGCCAGACCACCTGGTCACTGAACCGGAAGGTGGCGAACGGCGCGGGCGGGTCGCCGAACGGCCGCGTCGCGATCCGATAATACAGCCACCAGCCGAGCACGACGCCCGCCAATGCATTGAGCCATAGCAGGGCGGGCATCAGGGCGGCCCAGGTAGCCGCGCCGTTGCCCATCTGGCGGAGGAGATCGCCGCTATCCTGACCGCCGGCGGCGTCCGCCTGCGTCGCGAGATCGGTCAGCGACCGCGCCACGTCACGTGCCACGGCCGACTTCAGCTCCGGCCAGTCCAGCCGGAGTGCCGCGCACCACAACCCCAGCGCAACGGCCGCCAGGCCCAACGCCACGACGGCGCGGCGGAACAATGGCGCGCGCCACGCGAGGGAGACGGCGACGAACGCGCCGGTCACCAGAACGCCCGCGGCCCGAAGTACCTGTTCCACGACGGTGCCCGACGGCTCCAGCCACGCCCCCAACCAGAGGGTCGCGAGACCGAGCCAGGCCCACTCCCTGAAGGTCGACGGCCGCGAAAACGCCAGCAACCCGGCGAGCGGCCCCAGCAGAAACGCGGGCGGCGCGAGGAAGAGGTACGCGAGCGCGAGAAGCAGCGGGCCCAGGCCTGCCCGGCCGGTCAGCCGTGCCGGCCCGGGTCCCGTCGCGCCGGGCTGTGTCAGCCGCCGAAGCCCTTGATGTAGGGCAGAAGCGCCAACTGCCGAGCCCGCTTGATCGCGGTACTGAGTTGACGCTGGTGCCGCGCGCACGTGCCGGACAGCCGGCTCGGGAGAATCTTGCCGCGCTCGGTCAGGAACCGTTGGAGCGTCCGCTCGTCCTTGTAATCCACGATCCGGACGCCCGACTCGCAAATGGCGCAGGTCTTCTGGGGGCGCCTCATTCGTCGTCCTCCTCCTCGCTCTTGCCCGCGGTCACGGGCACCGGCTGAGCGCCTTCGTTCACCACGACCAGAAAGCGGAGCACGCCTTCGTCGAGCTTGATGGCACGCTCGAACTCAGGAAGCGCGGCGCCAGCCGTGTCGAACTTGGAGACGACGTAGTATCCGGTCTCGTGCTTCTTGATCGGATAGGCGAGGGTGCGCTTGCCCCAATGGGACACTTGGGGGGCCTCGGCACCGGGCTGCTGGATGAGGGCGTGGAAGCGGGCGAGGCGCTCGTTGATGGCCGACTCTTCGAGCGCACTGTCGAAGATGTAGACCACCTCATACTGGCGGGTCATGGCACCGTCCTTTGGTCTGAATCGCCCCGGGCCTGGTGTTGACCCGAGGAGGGAAGTTGTTGGCGCGCAGAAGTATAGGCCGGTCACCCCCGAGGCGCCAGGGCTCGGTCAACTGCTGAATCGGAAGAGCATTACGTCACCGTCCTGCACCACATAATCCTTTCCCTCCGCCCGCGCGAGGCCCTCCTCCCGGGCCTCCTTCCACCCGCCGGTGCGAACGAAGTCCGCGTACGCGACTGTTTCCGCTCGGATGAACCCCCGCTCGAAGTCCGAATGGATGACGCCGGCGGCGGCAGGTGCCTTGTCGCCTCGATGGATGGTCCACGCCCGAACCTCCTTCTCGCCGGCCGTGAAATAGCTCTGGAGCCCGAGGAGGTGATAAGCGGCGTGCGCCAAGCGATCGAGTCCCGACTCAGCCAGTCCCAGCGACGCCAGGAAATCGGGACGGTCGGCCGGCGCGAGCTCCGCCAGCTCCGCTTCCACTTTCGCGGAAAACGTGACGACCTCGGCGGCCTCGCCGTCCCGCGCGACGGCCGCGGCCAGCGCCGCAACGAAGGCGTTACCCCCGGCGATCTGATCCTCGGCCACGTTGGCGGCGTAGAGGACCGGTTTGGAGGTCAGCAGATTGAGCGACCGGTACGTCGCGGCCTCTTCGTCGGTCGGCACGACCACCCGTGCCGGCTGGCCGGCCGCGAGCGCGGTGCGCACGGCCTCGAGCAGCCGCTGCTCCAGCTTCGCCTGCGGATCGCCGGACTTGGCGGTGCGGGCCGTTCGGTCGAGCCGCTTCTCCACGGTCGCGAGATCGGCCAGGCCCAGCTCGATGTTGATGACTTCCCGATCGCGGGCGGGGTCAATCGGCCCCATCACGTGCTGGATGTCCGGATCCTCGAAGCACCGGACGACGTGGAGGACGGCATCCACCTCGCGGATGTTCGCCAGGAACTGGTTGCCCAGCCCCTCGCCTTGACTGGCCCCTTTGACGAGGCCGGCGATGTCGACGAACTCCACCGCAGCTGGCACGGTGCGCTCGGGATGGACGAGCGCCGCGAGCGTATCGAGCCGGGGATCGGGCACCTGCACGATCCCGGTGTTCGGCTCGATGGTCGCAAAGGGATAGTTCGCGACCAGTGCCTTGGCGCTGGTGAGCGCGTTGAAGAGCGTGGACTTGCCGACGTTGGGCAGGCCTACGATTCCCAGGCGAAGCATTCCGGCTTCCTAGTAAAGAGGGGCCAG
>DATHMJ010000238.1:0-5129 GCA_035487215.1 Gemmatimonadales bacterium | reverse complement strand
CGGCGAGCCCGCGGCGGAAAGAACGTGTCATTCGTGCGACAACTGCGAGCGAGGACCCGTCACGAGGTCGGCGACCGTTCGCGTCGACCCTGCGCTGACGCGCGCAGCGCTGGCGGGCGCCGCGAGGTTTGCCGGACGGATCGGCCTGGTCAACCTGGCTTCGATCCTGGCCGGCAAGGAGAACCGGTTCGTGCGCGACCAGCCCTGGGTGGTCGGCGTTCCGGCGTACGGATCGGTTTCGGAGTGGAGCCCGGCGAGAACCCGGCGCCTGCTCGAGGAGCTCATCGCGCTCGGCTGCCTCGCGCAGAGCTCGGGCCAGTATCCGATGGTGGAGCTGACCAGCCGCGGCCGGGCCGTGCTGGGCGGTGCGGAGACGATAGACGTGGAGCTCGAGCCGGACTCGGGGCGCTCGGCAGGCGCGAGGCAAGACGCCGATCCGGCCGTCTTCGAGCGCCTGAGAGCGTGGCGAGCCGAGGTGGCGCGCCGCCAGGGGGTGCCCGCCTACATCATCTTTCACGATCGGACTCTGGCCGAGCTCGCGGCGCAGAAGCCGTCCGACCTCGCGGCGATGGAGGCCCTGCCGGGGATCGGCCGCACCAAGCTCGACCGTTACGGTCTCGCGATCCTCGAGGTGTTGACCCCGAAATAACTTGACATACAATATGTTAACTTAATTGGGATGGGAGCCCGGGCCTATCGGTTGGGAAAGCGTGAGGGCCAGGCTCGGCGCACCCGGTCGGGAATCCTGAAGGCGGCGCGCGATCTCGTCGCGGCCGGTCGGGGCGAATCGCCGAGCGTGGGCGCGGTGGCCTCTCGGGCGGGCGTTTCGCGCCTGACCGTTTACCACCACTTCAATTCGAAAGAAGGCCTCCTGGACGCCCTCGCGGCCGAAGCCCAACGTGCGGGCGGTGGGCCGGACCGCGCCCCGGCTTCCGGCAACCCGAGGCAGGACCTCGAGCGCGCCCTCGGCGCGGCGTGCGCCGGCTGGGCTTCCGACCCTTCACTGTTCCGGCGTCTGCCCCCGATCGCCGGCGGCGGCGGCGACGCGTCCGAGGGCCGGAGCCTC
Organism: Gemmatimonadales bacterium; assembly: GCA_035487215.1. Taxonomy (GTDB): domain Bacteria; phylum Gemmatimonadota; class Gemmatimonadetes; order Gemmatimonadales; family GWC2-71-9; genus DASQPE01. Next base: position 4,063 of record DATHMJ010000238.1, on the reverse strand, counting down.
GCCGAGCGGCTCGCAGCCGCCGACGAGCTTCGTGCGGGGTGCTCCATCAAGGAGGCCGAGGATGTGATCGCGCTCCTGACGTCATTTGCAACCTTTGACCGGCTGCACCAGGATGGGCGCCGCTCTGCCGCCACCGTCGCCGGCATCCTCATGCGTTTGGCGGCGGCGATCCTGGCGTAGGCTTGACGCGTTGCGCCATAAAACGGTTGACCTGGACGGACCCGTCAGCTATGTCGACTTCGGCGGCGATGGCCGGCCGCCACTCCTCATGGTCCATGGACTCGGCGGAAACGCCCTGAACTGGATGGCTGTGGGCCCCCAGCTTGCCAAGACCCATCACGCCCTGGCCATCGACCTGGCCGGGTTCGGCCGCACACCGCTGTTCCGCCGCTCCGCAGCTGTCGGCGCCAACGCCGGGCTGGTGCACTCGTTTATCGAGAGCGTGATCGGCGCGCCGGTGGTGTTGATGGGCAACTCCATGGGCGGCCACATCGCCATCCTGGAAGCCGCCGACCATCCGAGGTTGGTGACCGCGATGATCCTGGTCGACCCGGCGATACCGGGCGTGCATGTATACCGGCAAGAGCCCGTCTTGCTCGGCGTGATGGCCGCGCTGGCGATCCCGGCCGTGGCTGAGAACCTTCTCGACCGACGGGTGCGCGAGCTCGGTCCGGAAAGGCTGGTCCGCCAGGCCCTGGCGCTGGTGTGCGCCGACGCGTCTCGGGTCGATCCCGCGATCGTCGAGGCGCACGTCCAGCTAACACGCGAAAGGTCCAACCTGGGCCGTCAGAACGGCCGTGCGTTTCTTCAAGCTTCGCGCTCGATCGGGTTCCGCATGGCGGATCCCCGATTCTGGATTCGCGCCGCCCGAGTCCGTGCGCCGACGCTAGTCGTCCACGGCGAGCTCGACCGGATCATCCCGCTCGCCATGGCACGGGAGCTCGTGCGACGCCGGCCTGGCTGGAAGCTGGAGGTGCTCGAGGGCGCCGGCCACGTTCCGATGATGGAGACCCCAGAGCTGTTCATGACCGTTGTAAACAGGTGGACCGCACTCAGAATCGCACCCGAGTCCGCCGCGGTTTCATAAAGGAGAGACGCTCAGAAGCTAACGTGGCGACCGCAGCAGAGCCCCCCCATACCAAACGTCGCGGCCGCCTGGAGGAGATCGCAGCATCGATCCTCCCGGATCTGCAGCATATGGGTCGGTGGGACCCGATTCCCCCGATGTGGCTCGAAGGCCGCGTGTCCCTTGAATATCTCCGGCTGATCCGCGACCCTGTGTTCCGCGGGATCGAGGTGCCGCCGGGATTGGGCCGCCCGGTCATGCTCATCCCCGGATTCCTGGCGGGCGACTGGACGCTCCGCACGCCATTCGACTGGCTCCGCCGGATCGGCTACAAGGCGCGGATGTGCGGCGTCGCGTTCAACGTCATGTACTCGGAGGTCATGCTCCGGCCGCTGATCGATTCGCTGCAGCAGCTGCAGCGCCGGACCGGCGCGCGGGTTGCGGTTGTCGGCCACAGTAGGGGAGGCGTCCTCGCAAAGGTGCTCTCGCACCGAAAGCCAGAGCTGGTCGAGCAGGTGATCACCCTCGGCTCGCCGCTCGGCAATCCGTTCGACATCCACCCGCTGACGATGGCGGGGGTAAAAGCGGCGCATCTTTACAACGTCGTCCGCTACGGGCATCCGGCGTCGGTCGAGATGCGTTTCATGCGCGACCTCGCGGCGGAGCCGCGCGTGCCCATGACCTCCATCTACTCGCGCTCTGACGGCGTCGTCAACTGGAAGGCCTGCCTGCGTTCTGACATCAACGCGATCGAGGTCAGGGGCAGCCACGTCGGGCTCGCGGTCAACCCCGAGGTCTACCGCATTCTCGCCCACCTCCTCCCCGCCCCCTGGCGGCACTCGTAACATCACCACCTAGCGGGAGCTCGCAGCCGGGCGCGCGCAGGGCGCATCCGATCGAGAGCGGGCTGAGAGGGCGCCATAAGGGGCCCCCGCGAACTCACTGCGAAGCATCTGAGTTCGTGGGGCTCCGCGCCGACCGCATGAACCTGAACTGGGTAATGCCAGCGGAGGGAGATTGACGAGCGGACTTCCAGCTCAAGTCGTCGACACCGATTCCTTTGGAAAGGTCGAGAGCCACGGGATCGAGCCGATTCCGCCGGCCGAACGCCACGGCCGGCCTCGCGAGCTCGCGTTCCTCTGGGCAGGTGCGTTCGTCAACTACGCAAGCCTGTTCACCGCCAGCCTGCTGACCACGTATTACGGCCTGGGAGTCTGGGACGGACTTGCGGCCACAGCGCTGGGCACGATCGCTGCGGCTGTGATCCTGGGACTCCTGAGCAACACCGGACCCCAATCCGGGCAGCCTCAGATCATCTACACCCGCGCCATCTTCGGCCGGCGTGGCCTCTACGCCGGCGCCGCTCTGACGCTGTTCCTGGCGGTCGGATGGTTCGCCGTCGACTGTGTCATCGCCGCGCAGGCGGGAGCACAGCTCATTGGAACGAACAGCCGGCTGGCGACCTTCGGGCTGGTCATTCCGATCGCCGGGGTCAGCGTCGCTGTGGCGATCTACGGCCACCGGACGATCAAGGTGCTCGAGGCCTACGGCGCGGTGATCTTCGCCGCCCTTTCTGCGGCTCTCTTCATCTACCTCGCGCCGCAGTTCCACTGGACCCAGGGACCGACTGCATCGGGGCCGGGCTATCCGGGCGCCTTCGTGCTCGGATTCATGACCTGCTTCGCTCTGGTCGCCTCCTGGTATCCCTTCGCAAGCGACTACTCCCGCTACCTGCCTGCGTCGAGCTCACGGCCGGCCGTCACGTTCTGGCCGGTGGTCGGGGTCGCGGTGCCGATGATCCTGCTCGGGCTGTTCGGCCTGCTTCTGCCGACGATCGACAACGCGCACGCGTTTGAGGGTGTGCTGGTGCTCATCAGCGTGCACGCACCGCGATGGGTCGCCGTGCCATTTTTTGTATTCGTCGTGGTCGGCGAGATCTGGGCCAACTACCTGGACGTCTACACGGCGGGCCTGGTCTCGCTTGCGATGGGGATCAAGCTGGAGCGCTGGCAGACAGCGCTCGGATGCGGCATCCTTGGGACCGCGCTCGCTTCATACGCCGTTTTGGTAACCGACTTCCACCTCGCCTACGAGGACTTCTTGATCCTCACGTACCTCTGGGCGCCCGCGTGGGCGGCGGTGGTGCTCTTGACCTTCTTCGTCTTCGAAGGCCGCGCCCGTCCCCGGCCGGCGCTCGTCGCCTGGATGGCCGGGACGGCGGCCAGCCTGCTCTTCGTGAATTACGAGAACCTGTTCGGCAACCTTTTCGTCCTCGTGAAGCTGAGCTTCTTCAACGATTTCTTGATCAGTCCGATGCACGGTGCCGACATCAGCGGCATCGTCAGCATCGGAGTTGCCGCCGCGGTTTACTGGGGCGCGCGCAAGCTGCGGCCGGCGTGAAGATTCCTGTCGGGCTCACCATCGCGGGCTCCGACTCAGGAGGCGGGGCGGGAATCCAGGCGGATCTGAAGACCTTCGCGGCGCTCGGCGTCCACGGGACCTCCGCGATCACTGCGATCACCGCCCAGAACACGGTCACGGTCACAGACATCTTCGAGCTATCACCTTCGTTGGTCACCGCACAGATCGCCGCGGTCGTCGACGACATCGGAGTCGATGCGGCGAAGACCGGAATGCTGTTCAGCTCAGACATAATCGCGGCGGTCGCGGGCGCGATAAAACGGCATGGCATTCGCAACCTGGTTGTCGACCCCGTGATGGTGGCTAAAGGCGGGGCGCGACTCCTGCGCGACGACGCGGTCGAGGCGCTGCGCACGCAGCTTCTGCCGCTGGCGGCGATCGTCACGCCGAATCTCCCGGAGGCGGAGGTGCTGCTCGGGCGGGCGATTCACACGCTCGACGAGCGCCGGCAAGCCGCGCGCGACCTCGTCGTGCTCGGTGCGCGGGCGGCCGTGGTGAAGGGCGGCCATGCCGACGGCGACGTGACCGACGTCTACTGGGACGGCACCCGGCTCGTCGAGCTGAAAGCCGAACGAG
>DATHMJ010000237.1:0-4399 GCA_035487215.1 Gemmatimonadales bacterium | reverse complement strand
AAAGTAGCTCCGCGATACGGGAGGCAGCCCTGGCGGCAGGGATGCGCCCGGCACCGGGCCCGCCGAGAAGAGCACGCGCAGGAGGAGCGCGTCGGGGCTCCCGAAGGACCCGTGATCGTCCTCGCTGCTTCCCATGTTGAGGCTCGGATAGAACATCGGACGGACGGCCGAGCCCAGCTCGTCCGAGAAGACCGCCGTCTGCAGCGCGGTCCGGAACTCCGTGTAGATGGCCGCGCCGGGATACGGAACGACGCCACCCGGATCGGGCACGGCAACCAGCGGAGCACCGGCGTCGACCCAGGCGCGGATTCGCGCGACGGCCGCGGGCGCCGGTGCGGTCGCTGGTAGACCGAGGCCGGCCACCGCGCCCTCGAGGAAGGGTACGATGCGCGCCGCGAAGATGTCCGACGTCGCGGCCCGGCGCATCAGGCCCTCGAGGTCGGCAACCGTGAACTTGGCGCCCGTCGCGCGGGCCGCATCGAGCGCATCGATGAAGACCTGGACGCGGTCGACGACCCCCCAGATCTCCCGCTGCTCGCCCGCGGACCACCCGGCGATGGGCTTGTTGTTCCAGTTCGTGATGTACCCGCGCGATGGATTCACGACGCTCGGGAGCCGACCCGGTCGCTCCCGGCCGCGCCACTCCATCGAGCCCCGGCCGTCGAGGGGCAGCCGCGGGTCGGTATGGCGCGGGCGCAGCGGACGGATACCGCGATGGAAGTAGGCGATGTTCCCGGCCGTATCCGCATAGTGAAGATTGAGCGACACCGACACCTGATCGGCGAGCTGACGGAAATCCCGGAGCCTCCGCACGAACCCGAGTCGGGTGATCGCTGCCGCCGACTGTAGCTCCTTGCCCCGGAAAGCCGCCTGACGGCTGAAGGCGACCCCGCCCTCCGGATCCACGAAGAACACCGGACCGTGAACGGTCCGCCGCGCGACGAAGGACACGTCGGGCTGCCCCGCGACCTCGATGGTCTCCACCCGGCTCTCGAATGGCCGGGAGTGCCCGCGAAAGAGGTAGTGCTCGGGATGTGCGGGGTCCAGGAACTCGACGAACGTGTCGACGTTGTCGAGGATGCCGGAAGTGATCGACATGGCGAAGTTCAGTCCCCGGCCGATCAGCACACCCGGGCCGGCCGGCCCGATCACGCCTTCCGCCTCGTAGCCACCGCCGTGGAGACCCAGCTCCCAGAAGAGGTTCGGCGCATCGAGGCCCGTCTGTGGCCCGCCGAGCAGTAGCGGATGCCCGCTGGCGGAGAGCGCCGGGCCGATGACGATCGCGTTGCTCGCGTGACGATGGCTGCCAAGGCTGCCCATGATGCCTTGCTCCTGGCTGAGCGCCGCGGCGGCCCGGCGGATGCTCGCCGCATGGGCTCGCAGGAGATCGAGCTGGCGGGGCGCGAAGCGCCCGACCGCGTCGGTGTCGTTGGTCCTGCCGTCCGCCGGTCCGATCGTCGTGGGCGCCGCGGGGTCCTCGATCCCGAAGAGGTCGTCGAACACCCCGTGCGCTGCTTGCTCGGGGAAACGGTCCAACAGATCGAGCAGGAGATCGGCGTTCCGGACCTCCTGCCCGCCGTTGGCGCCAAAGACCACGAATTCGAGCACGGCCACTGCGACGGTGTCCGTCACCTCCCATGCGGCCGGAGGAACGCCGACGAACTCGAATGCCAGGAGGCTGGGATCGAGGGTGACCTTCCGGACGAAGGCATTCACCCCGTCGCGATAGGCCTCGAGAACACGCCGGTCGCGCGGCGAAAGGTGCTCGAACAGCCGGCGGCGCTCGCTGGCGGCGAAGCCATCGCGGCGCACGACCTCGTCCATCGCGAGGTAGCTCGGTCCGAGCAGCGCCGCGAGCCGGCCGGTCGCCGCGCGGCGGAGGATGTCCATCTCGAACAGGCGGTCCTCCGCCTGCGCGTACCCGTTCGCATACGCTCCGCGTTCGAGAGCCTGCGCACCCTCCGTGAACACGTGGGGCACGCCGTAGGCGTCGCGAAGAATGGTCACGACCCCGGGAGGCGCGGCCAGGGTCGGGAGCGGCGCGAGGAAGATGAAGGCGCACGCGACGATCGCTCTCGGCCGGATTCCACGCATGGTCCACCCCGCTTATCTCCGCCAGCGAGCCTTCGGCAACCGGACTCCCGGGATTGACGCGCCTCCCGGGGAACGTTTGAAGGGCGATGGATGGGCAAGTCTCGCGGTCGGCCCGCCACCGCCCTCGCAGCGCTGGCACTCACGGCGGTCCTGTCGACCGGTCGCGCGCAGGGAGCCTGTTCGCCCTCGGACCTCGACGCGGTGCACGCCGAGCTGCGCGCAGCGGCGCCCCCCTCGTGCGGGCCGAGGCCCTTGCGGCGCGCCTTCAAACACGCCCGCCAGAGGGCCGCGGCGGTGACGGCGCGCGCAGCGCTGGAATGCGCGATCGGGCAGACGCCGGAGATCATCGCGGCGCACAGGGCGCTGCTGCGGGTCCTTGCGAAGGTCCGCAGGTCCGGCGTGGCGGAAGCGTGCGCGGTGACCTACGAGGGCGAGCTGGAACGGCTGGACGCCGATCTCGAAGCGGCCGCCAACGGGACCGAGACCACGACCACGACATCACCTCCCGGCACGCCGACCACGACGACGCAGCCAGCATGCGTGACGGTGAGCCTCGAGGTGGACAAGGGCGATTGCACGAAGGTCACGAGCGTTCCGCGCGGGCTCGTCGTCTGCGGGACCACCTGTGACATCATGACCTTCACCGTGCCCGCTTCCGGCTCACTCCGACTCGTGGGGACACCGGCCCCGGGAAATGTGGGCGTCACATTCGGCACTGACTGCACCGACGACGGCACGGTCCCCCTCGGGGATGCCTCTCCCCCGGATTGCTCCCTCAGCTGCGACTGCTCGTCGGGATCGCCTTGACCCCCAGGGCCGGCCGACGCGCCGGCCAGACGGCAGCGCTTGGCGAGACACGATTGGCGCGCTATCGATGGCCCCGGGGAGGATCGCACGTGCCCATCCGATCACCGCGACGCGGCCTCGCGCTTCTGGCGCCGCTCTTCGCACTCGCTCTCGCGTCCTTCGGCTCGGCCGAGGTTCCGAGCCCAACCATCGAGGGGCCGATCACCGGTCCCGGCAACCCGTTCCTCCAGTCGACCAGCTTCGACCTCGGCCAGGTTGGTTACATGCAGGAGGAGTACTTCATCTCTGGCACGGCGACCGCCTACGCGAACACGGCGCCGCTCGGCACGGACGGCCTGTGGTCGGTGACGCCCGGCGCCACGGCGCCCTACAAGACGCGCCTCGTCGTCTACCGGCCGACGGATGCGAAGAAGTTCAACGGCACCGTCGTCGTCGAGTGGCTCAACGTGAGCGCCGGTCTCGACGCCGCACCCGACTGGACGCTGGCTCACACCGAGCTCATCCGCGATGGCTTTGCATGGGTCGGCGTCTCAGCCCAGATCGTCGGCGTCGAAGGCGGGACTCCTCTCGTTCCCGTCGTCAGCCTGCCGCTCAAGACGGCCAATCCGGCACGCTACGGGTCGCTGAGTCATCCTGGGGACAGCTTCTCCTACGAGATGTTTTCGCAGACGGCCGAGGCGATCCGGCATCCTTCGGGCCCGAACCCGCTCGGCGGTCTCCGGGTGAAGACGGTGATGGCGACCGGCGACTCGCAGTCGGCCTTCCGTCTGGTGACCTACGTCGATGCGATCCATCCCATCGCCCACGTCTACGATGGCTACCTCGTCCATAGCCGCAGCGGCGTCATCGGCGCGCCCCTCTCCGAGGCGCCCCAGACGGCGATCCCGGTTCCGGGCGCGGCCGTGATTCGGAGTGACCTCGACGTTCCGGTGCTCACCGTCGAGACCGAAAGCGACCTCACGTTCCTCGCCTACTTCGGCGCCCGGCAGAGCGACAGCAAGCGCTTCCGGCTGTGGGAAATCGCGGGCGCTTCCCATGCGGACGCGTATTCGCTGGTGACCGGCGCGACCGACCTCGGCAACTCGCCCGATATCGTCGGTCTCACGGTGACGGCGTCGCCGATTCCGGGCTTGGTCACGTGCGGCTCGCCGATCAACTCCGGACCGCACCATTTCGTGTTGAACGCTGCCTTTGCTGCCCTGGATCACTGGATACGGCGCGGGAGGGCCCCGAAGCCCGCGCCGCGGCTCGAGGTGACGGGACCCCCCGTCGCGATCGGACGCGACGCGAACGGCAACGCCCTGGGCGGCGTCCGCACGCCGCAGGTCGACGCGCCCATCGCGGCCTTCACCGGCGAGCAGAGCGGGTCGTCGCTCCTCTGTGCCCTGCTCGGCACCACGACGCCCTTCGACGGCGCCATGCTGGCCTCGCTCTACCCGCGGCACAAGACGTTCGTCTCGGCGTACGATAGGTCGCTCCGCCGTGCGGTCCGAGCCGG
>DATHMJ010000236.1:0-2848 GCA_035487215.1 Gemmatimonadales bacterium | reverse complement strand
CGTCGGCGTGCCGGCGGCGCGACTCGCTCGGGTCCCGGCGGTGATCGCCAGCCAGCGCGACCTGGGCGACCTCCGGAGCCGGAGCCAGCAGTCCATTCACTCCCTGGCTCTCGGGCTGGCCACGCACATCCTCGTCAACTCCGAGGCGATCGCCGCGCGCCTAGCGCACACGCGCGCCGCGCGCCGCAATCGACTTGGCGTGATCCCCAACGGGGTTGATCTGACGCGGTTTGGCCCCGCCGCGTCGTCCTCGAACGGAAGCCAGCTCGCGCAGGTTGCCACCCTCGCCAATCTGCGACCCGAGAAGGGGCTCGTGCAGTTTGTGGAGGCCGCGGGGGTCGTTGCCCGAACGGCTCCCGGAGCCCGGTTCGTGATCTGGGGCGAAGGCCCACTGCGAGCCGACCTGGAGGTGCGGATCAGGAGTCTGGGGCTGACCGATGTCGTCGAGATGCCGGGGGCGACTCGATCGCCGGAGAAGGTCCTCAAGCAGTGCCAGATCTTCGTGCTCGCCTCGCTCAGTGAGGCCTGCTCGAATGTGGTCCTGGAGGCCATGGCGACAGGTCTGCCGGTCATCGCGACGCGAGTCGGCGGCACACCGGGCCTCGTCGACGACCGCCGGACGGGCCTTCTCGTGCCGCCGGCCGACGCGCCAGCACTCGCGCAAGCCATTCTGAGGCTGCTCGAGACCCCCGCCACCGCGACCGAGATGGGTGCCCAGGGCCGCGCCCGGGCCCTGGCCGAGTTCGGCATGGATCGAATGCTCGAGCGGATCGACGCCTTTTACTGTCGGGCGCTTGGCCCAACCCACGGCGCTCCGGCGCCGCGTCCGACGGTCCAGCACGCATGAGGGTCAACCGGGCCGTTCTTGCCGGCTTCTATCCGCCGCCGTTTGCGGGTGAGCCCGTCCACGTCAAGCAGCTCGCCCAGCTCCTTCGCGACCGCGGTCTGATGGTCGAGATCCTCAACCTCCAGCGGGGCGCGCCCCCCAGCTCCGAGTACCGCAGCTCCACCGGGCGTGGGGCGCTTCTGTGGAAGCTATTCACGGCGGCCGACCGCGCCTCGATCCTGCACCTCCATACCAACGGCCACAACCGGAAGAGCTGGCTACTGATCCTGGTCGCGAGCCTGGCCGGGCGACTCCGGGCCGCCCCGACCGTCCTCACGCTCCATTCGGGGCTCCTCCCCGCCTACGTCGCCGGATTCGGGACGATCGCGCGCGTGGTCGCCAGGTGGATCCTCGGGTCGTTCGCGCGGATCGTCTGCGTCAACAGCGAGATCCGGCGAGCCATCGAGCGCCTGGGGATCACCGGCGGTCAGACCGTCGTCATCCCTGCCTTCCTCGGCGTGCCGCAGTCGGCCGAGCTGGCTCCGCTGGACCGAGGCCTCATCCGGGATTTTTGCCCCCTCCTCGTCGCGGTGGCCGGCGGGGAGGAGGATCCCGAGCGCGGGCTGGCGATCGTGCTTCGAGCGGTCCAGCAGCTCGTCGCGCTGATCCCGGACCTGGGAGTGGTCCTGATGGGCTGGGAGGTCGGCCCGAAGACCCGGCCGCTCATCGATCAGCTCGGGCTCGCCGGGCGCGCCGTTTGCCTGGGCGAGGTCGCGCACGACCGGTGCCTGGCCTTCATCCGCGCGGGCGACGTGGTCGTTCGATCCACGTTCGCCGACGGCGACGCCATCACGGTACGGGAGGCCCTGGCCTTCGGGGTTCCCGTCGTCGCCAGCGACACGGACTTCCGGCCAGAGGGCGTGACGCTCTTCCGGAAGGGCGACGTTGCCGATCTGGTGGCAAAGCTCAAGCAAGTCCTCGGTGCGCCTGGTGCGGGCCGCTCGGCCCCCTTGGCTTCCCATGACCAGCCGGCCCGGGACCTCTGGCAGCTCTACTCGGAGCTGGCAAACCCGGGGAATGATGCCTCGCCGCTCCTTCAACCCCCGCGGCGGTCCACGGCGTCGCGGTGAGATCCCGATGAAACTCCAGCGAGTGGTCCGTATGGGCTTCGGCGAGATCTCCTGCCGGACCCGGCACGAGGTCTCGAAGTGGCTCGATCGCCGGGCCGCGCCTCGGCGGAGCGGCTTCAAGGGCGGTCTCTCCGCCGAGCTGATCGAGCAGTGCCTGGAGGACATGCCCAGCCGCTTCTTCGCCGGGGCCAGCGATCCGCGCGTCCCGGCGATCTTGCGCGAGCGGTTCCCGGATAGCGGCCTGCGGATCATCGAGGCAGCCGACCGCACGCTCCAGAAGCGATTCGACCTGCTCGGCTATCGGCAGCTATCCTTTGGCGATCCGATCGACTGGCATCTCGATCCCGTGGCCTGGCGCCGCACTCCCCTGCTCCACTGGACGCGGCTCGATCCCCTCGATGCCGCAACGGTTGGCGACAGCAAGGTCGTGTGGGAACTCAACCGCCATCAATGGCTCGTCCGTCTCGGCCAGGCCTATCGCCTCACCGGCGACGAGCGCTATGCTGATGCGTTCGCCGGCACGATCCGGGACTGGCAGCAGGCCAACCCCCCGGGCATGGGGATCAACTGGACGAGCAGCCTCGAGGCCGCCTTCCGGCTCATCTCGTGGTGTTGGTCGTTGTCGCTCTTCCGTGAGTCGGCGGCACTGTCGCCGCGGCTTCGAGCGGATCTCGTCGAAGGTATCGCGGCCCACGCCGCGCGGATCGAGCGTTACCTCTCGCACTACTTCTCGCCCAACACACACCTCACCGGTGAAGCGCTCGGGCTCTTCTACGTGGGCGTGCTGTTCCCGCCGCTGCCTGCTGCCCCGCGCTGGCGGCAGGTCGCCGCGGACATCCTGATCCGTGAGAGCGCCCGGCAGATCCTGGCGGATGGCGTGTACATGGAGCAG
>DATHMJ010000235.1:0-2918 GCA_035487215.1 Gemmatimonadales bacterium | reverse complement strand
AAGTACCGGCAGGTCCTGCTCTCGCCGCGGGAGCTCAACGCCGCGTCGCTGCCCACCCGGACCTTCGTCAATGAGCGCCTGACGTTCACCCACGGCATGGGGCTCACCCTCGGCCCCGTCAACCAGGTGACTCCCGAGGGTCTGCCGGTGTTGTTCGTCAAGGACTTGCCGCCGGTCTCGACGGTGTCGTTACGGGTCAGCCGGCCCCAGATCTACTACGGGGAGCTCGCCAACGACTACATCTTCGTGGGGACGCGGCAGCGCGAGTTCGACCATCCCTCGGGCGAGGCGAACGTCTATGCCGCGTACGGCGGCAGGGGTGGGGTCGGGGTCGGCAACCTTCTGCGCCGGCTCATCCTCGCCATCCGATTCGGCTCATCCAACATCCTGTTCTCCCAGGACATCACTAACGACAGCCGGGTGCTCTATTACCGGGAAATCGTGACTCGGGCGAGAAAGGCGTTGCCGTTCCTGCGGTTTGATCGCGATCCCTATCTGGTGCTGGCGGACGACGGCACGCTGCAATGGATCCTCGACGCCTACACTACGTCGGACGATTATCCCTATGCCCAGAGGCTCGCCGATGGTACGACGTACATGCGGAACAGCGTCAAGGTCGTCATCGACGCGTACAACGGGTCGCTGACCGCGTACCTCAGCGCCCCAGCCGATCCACTGATCCAGACCTGGGCTCGCATCTTCCCTCGCATCTTCGTACCCCTGGACAGCATGCCGGCCGGCCTGCGCGCACACATCCGGTACCCGGATGACCTCTACCGGGCCCAGACCAGCCTCTACGTGACCTACCATATGGATGCGCCGGTGGATTTCTACCACCGGGAGGACCAGTGGCAGGTCCCGGTCGTCGCCGAGCGCGAAGGGACCGTGCCGTTCATGCGGCACATCATCATGCGTCTGCCGGAAGAATCGAAGGCCGAGTTCGTCTACATGGTGCCTTTCACGCCGCGGGGGAAGGACAACCTGGCCGCATGGATGGTGGCGCGGAACGACGGCGCCGCCTACGGGAAGCTTCGGGTGTACCGGCTCTCCCGGCAGCGACTCGTGTTCGGTCCGCAACAGGTCGAGAACCTGATCAACCAGAACACCGACATTTCCCGCCAGATCTCGCTGTGGGACCAACACGGCTCCCGGGTGATCCGGGGCGACCTGCTGGTGATCCCGATCGAGGAATCGCTGCTGTATGTCCAACCGCTCTACCTGCAGGCCGAAGGCGGGCGGATCCCCGAGCTCAAGCGGGTCGTGGTCGCCTACGAGAACCAGGTGGTGATGGGGGAGACGCTGGACGCTGCGCTGGCCGAGCTCTTCGGCGGCGCGCCCGGGCCGGCCCGCGAGCCCGCGCCGGCTGTCGCAACCCGGGCGGCCGCACCGGCGGCGCCGGTCGCCGACTCGGGGGTCCGGGCGTTGGCCGCCGAGGCCCGGCGCCGATACCAGGCCGCGCTTCAGGCGCAGCGGGAGATCGACTGGACTCGCTATGGGGAGGAGATGCGCCAGCTGGGCAAGCTGCTCGAGCGGCTCGCGCCCTGACCCTCAGAGTTTCTTACGCAACGCCTCGAACCGCGGATCGCCGCGCAGCGGCTCCAGGTCGGAATCGTTCTCCAGCCACTCCTTGTGGCCGAACCCGTTCTGCACCGCCTTCTCCAGGCAGGCGATTGCCTCGTCGAGGCGCCCAACCAACGTGTACACGCAGGCCACGTTGTAGAGGACACTGGAGTCCTCCGGGTCGATCCCGAACCCGCGCTTGGCCCACTCCAGCCCCCGCTCCCGCTCGCCCAACTGGACCAACGCGCCCCCGCCCAGATACAACGCCCGTGCGTCGTCCGGGTTCAACTCCAAGTGCTTCTCGGCGACGCGCAGGCCTTGGCGGAGCGACGCCTGGGCCTCCTCTTTTCGGCCCAGCCCCTTCAGAGGGCTCTGCATCAGCAGGAGCGCCTGATAGTCCTCCGGCCGCACCCGGGACGCGTCCTCATAGTGTCGAATGGCTTCTTCCAGCTTGCCTTCCTGCATACAGGCGCGCGCGTACAGGTAGTGGGCCTCATAGAGCTTGGGGTTGAGCCGGATGGCCGTCTCGAACTCCTGGCGCGCCAGGTCGTAGCGGCGGTTCAACGAGTAGGAGAAGCCCCGCGACGCATGCGGCTCCGCCAGCTCCGGGGCCAGCTCCACCGCCCGCTTGCTGTAGGTGTCGGCGCCCTCGAGGTTGGCCTTGCTCGCGTCCCAATACATATAGAGGAACGAGCAGCAGTCGGCCGCGCCGGCGTAGGCCGGCGCGTAACCGGGGTCGGCCTCCATCGCGCGCTCGAACATGCGGCGGGCGAATTGAATGCCGGTCCGACGGAACTGATGGACGAACTGGCGGCCACGGAGGTAGTAGTCGTAGGCCTCGATGTCGGTGGTGGGCGCCTGCTCGATCGCCCGTTTCTCCGCGTCGCTCAGCACCACCCGGAGCGCCCGCACGATGTTGCCGGCGATCTCGTCCTGGATCGCGAACACGTCCTCCAGCTGCCGGTCGTAGCGCTCCGACCAGAGATGATACCCGTCGGCGACGTTCACGAGCTGGGCCGTGACCCGGAGCTTGTTGCCCGCTTTGCGCACGCTGCCCTCGAGCACGGTCGCGACCTTGAGCTTGCGCCCGATCTCGCCGATGTCTTCGCTCTTCCCCTTGAACGCGAACGCCGAGGTGCGGGAGGCGACCCGGAGCGCCTGCACCTTGGTGAGGGCGTTGATGATCTCCTCGGCGATGCCGTCGGTGAAGTACTCGTTCTCGGGATCGGCGCTCATGTTCACGAACGCCAGGACCGCGATGGACTTCCCCGCGGTCTGCTGGGCGACCGAGGTGGTAGGGGTGTGGCCCGGCGGGGTCGTCCCGCTATGGGCGACGAGCGCCTGGGCGAACTGGGCGG
>DATHMJ010000234.1:0-4275 GCA_035487215.1 Gemmatimonadales bacterium | reverse complement strand
ACGGCCCGGGCCCGATCGAGCGCCCTCGCCGCCCTGTTGCGGTCTCCCGCGATCACTCCCTCTGCCCACGCGCCGAGCAAATTGTGCCAGCCGAGCTGGAGCGCTTCGCCAGGCGCTGCTAGTGCGTACTGCTCGAAGTCGGACGGCGAAGCGCTCGAGTCCGGCGTCGCTGGACTCGTCGCCTCGGATCGGGGCTGAGCCCGCCTTCTGGCTTCGGCAGCCCAGTCCGACGTCGAGTCGACTCTCAGATAGTCCCGCCATGCGGCCGCGGCCTGAGCGTCGAGACCGAGCAGATCCAGACCGAGCGCAAGGTTGAAACGGGCCGCGGAATCGCGCGCCTCCAACTCGAGCGCGTGGTCGGCGCTTTCGATCGCGTCGAGCAGATCTCGCGGCGCTTGGTCACGCTCGGCGCGGACCAGCAGCGCCGCGGCGAGGTCAGCGAGAATCGGCGCGGGCCGCGCGGCGAGTCGTGCGGCGGCTCGCAAGTAAGCGACGGACCGCTCGACCGGAATTCTCTCCTCGGGCGTCCAGATGAGATCGATCAAGGCGGCGGTTTGGAGCGCCGCGGGATCTCCGTCCGCATGAACCCGAGCCGAGGCGCGCTGCGCGAGATCGAGGAGCGCGGGCGACGGAGTGTGGAAGGGAGCGGATGGTTTGCAGACCGTTCGCGGGACGGTTCCGGCGGTCGGCGTGGTGCTGGTACAGGGGTGATACACGACGGGAATCGAGAGACGCGGCGCGATCGTCCGCTCGGGCCGCGTCCCGCTCAGCTCGGCGACCAGTCCGCCGGCTCGAGCCGGCGCGGCACTTGAGTCATCCGCGGAGCGGCACGCCCCCGCGCAGAGACCCAGGACCACGGACGTAGTCCTGACCGCCGACCAAAAGACGGGGGGCACCAGGCAGGTCGGCTGCGTTACCACGAGGCACGGGGTGCGGTTTGGGTACCCAGGGGGTAGGATCGTACGAGTCGGCGCGTGTGGCAGCTAGGGCGGTTTTGCGACAGTGGGGGGCTGGTTTGCGACAGCAGGGAGCTGGTTGCGACAGCAGAGAGCCGGTTTGCGACACACGATCGACGCCGGGGAAAATCCCGGGCGACGTCCATCCATCCCAGTGGGACTTTTCAGGTCCCCTCAACCGATTGCTGAACGGAGGCCGCGATGGCCACCCTACCACGAGGCTACACGCCGCTGCCAGGGAGCGAGCGGGCGCCCCTCGCCCGCGCGCGGGTCAAAGGCACTGCCGATCCCAATGAAAGCATCCTGGTCACCGTGCGGGTGCGTGCCCGGAACGCCGCCACCGGATTCGCCGGCGCGCTCAAGGCGGCCGGCGACCCGCGACCCGGCCAACGTCGGTATCTGACGCGGGAGGAATTCGCCGCGGCGCACGGCGCCGATCGGGCCGATCTCGCCAAGATCGAGGACTTTGCCCAGGCCCACGGCCTCACGATATCCGAGATCAACGCCGCCGAGCGGACCGTCAAGCTGCTCGGAACCGTGGCGGCCTTCAGCGCGGCGTTCGGCGTTACCCTCTCACGCTACGACTACTCCGGCGGCTCGTATCGCGGTCGGACGGGCCCGATCCATGTGCCGGAGAACCTGGCTCGCGTCGTCGAAGGCGTATTCGGGCTGGACGATCGCCCGCAGGCGCGCGCCCACTTCCGCCGCAGGGATCCGGTCGGGACGATCGCGCCGCGCACGGGCGGTGGCACGTCCTACACGCCGCTCCAGCTCGCCAAACTGTACAACTTCCCCACCGGGGTGACCGGACGGGGCCAGTGCATCGGCATCATTGAGCTGGGTGGGGGATACCGCGCGGCGGACCTCAAGGCGTATTTCACCGCGCTCGGGATCAAGCCGGTTCCCAAGGTGAAGAGCAAGTCGGTCGACGGGGGACACAACCATCCTACCAGTGCGGACAGCGCCGACGGCGAAGTGATGCTCGATATCGAGGTGGCCGGCGGCGTCGCAGCGGGCGCGGAGATCGTCGTGTACTTCGCTCCCAACACCGATGCTGGCTTCCTGAATGCCGTCCACACCGCGATCCACGACTCCCGCAACCAGCCCTCCGTGATCTCGATCAGCTGGGGCGCGGCGGAGCGCTATTGGACCGCGCAAGCCATGCACGACATGGATCAAGCCTTCCAGGAAGCCGCCGCGCTCGGCGTCACCGTCTGCTGTGCCGCGGGCGATGATGGCTCGTCGGACCTTCGGGGCGGAAGCGACGGGTCGCTCCACGTCGACTTCCCGTCGTCGAGTCCCTACGCGCTCGCGTGCGGAGGAACCCGAGTCGACAGCTCCAACGGCAGCATCGCGAAGGAAGTCGTGTGGAACGACGGACAGAGCGGCGGCGCCACCGGCGGCGGTGTGAGCGACACGTTCGATCTTCCGAGCTATCAGAAGTCGGCCAAGGTGCCGCCGTCGGCCAATCCGGGGGCGCACGTGGGCCGCGGTGTGCCGGACGTTGCGGGCGACGCCGATCCGCAGACCGGGTACCAGGTGTTGGTCGACGGGCAGAACATGGTGATCGGCGGCACCAGCGCCGTGGCCCCGCTCTGGGCCGGGCTCATCGCGCTCATGAACGAGGGGCTGGCGCAGCACGTCGGCTATCTCAACCCGGTGATCTACGGACTTCCGGCCAGTGCGCGCGCGTTTCGCGACATCACGAGCGGAAGCAACGACATCACGAACGGGGGCGGCTACCAGGCCAAGCCTGGATGGGACGCCTGTACCGGTCTGGGCAGCCCGGTTGGGAAGCGCCTGGTGGCGGCGCTGAGCCACGCGTAGTGCGGCGGCGCTCGCAGCCGTCGGGGGCCAGAGGGCGGCCGGACGACAGCGATACACCATCGGCAGGTAGAGGAGCTGTGGTACTGCGTGGCGGGGCAGGGGGAGGTGTGGCGCTTCGGACTCGGACCGCACGAGCTGGTGGCGCTGACGCCGGGCGTGAGTCTCACTGTCCCGCCGCTCACCAACTTTCAATTCCGCAACACCGGCTTTGGCGACCTCGTGATCCTGATCGCTACCATGCCACCTTGGACCGGCGCCGACGAAGTCGTCCCCTCGCCCGGCCGGTGGACGTAGGCAGCTAGCAGGCCGGCGCCTCGCGCGCGATTCGCTTGGCCGCAAGCTCCGCGGAAATCAACACCATCGGTAGCCCACATCCCGGATGCGTACTCTGACCCACGAAATACAAGTTCCGGTAGCGTGCGTGCCGGTTGTGCGGACGGAAGTAGCCGATCTGGCTGAATCCGTGCGAGAGGCCAAAGGCCTCTCCCCGCAGATTCCCGAACTCCGTCGTGAAGTCCGCCGGGGTGACCACTCTCTTGGTGACGATGTGGCGCCGCAGGTCCGGACAGCATAAGGCCTCCAGCCGGTCCAACGTGCGCTGCTCGACTCTCGGCCCCTCGACCGACCAATCGATGGGGTGCTTCGGATCCTGGCTCGGGGCCAGCACCAGCACGAACAGATTCTCACACCCGGGCGGAGCCTGCCCCGGGTCGGTCCGCGTCGAGGCCACGACATAGAACGGCGGATCGTCCGGCATCCGGTGCTCGTCGCAGAGCACGCGGCACGACTCGGCCAGGTCGCGCGAAACCGCGAGGTTGTGGTGCAGGAGGTTCGAGTACGTCCGGTTCACGCCCAGAAAGAGCAACACGACCGAACAGCTGAAGGCTCTCCGCTCGATTCCGGAGTAGGGCTCTCCTAAGAGACGATCGTAGGTGTATGGCAGATCGCTATTGGCCAGGACGACGTCGGCCTCGAGCTGGCTGCCGTCGGCCAACCGGGCCCCGGAGACTCGGCCCCCATTCCGCACCAGCGACGTCACCTGGGTGCAGTACGCGTAGGTCACTCCCAGCTCACGACCCACCCGCTCGAGCGCCAGCGGGAGCTGATGCATCCCGCCCATCGGATAGCAGATGCCGTCCGCGACCTCCGTATGCGCCAGCAGTCCGTAAATGGCGGGGGAATCGTAGGGCGAAAGACCGAGGTACAACGACTGGAAGGTCACGGCCTGCTGCAGCCGCTCGTCCTTGAAGAATCGGCGTACCATGTGCTGGAGATCGCCCAACGCGGCCGGCCCGTATCGAGGTCCCATGCCCCCAACTGCGAGCATCGAAAACGGGCGGTGCATCTCGCGGCGAATGAACGCGATCCCGCGGTGGTACAGCTCCCCCGTATGCGCCAGCCACCTGCGCGCGCGCGGACCGCACCCCGGCTCGATCCGCTCGAGGTTGGTAATCAGCTGGTCGAGCGCGCTGGTCATCTCCAGCGTCGAGCC
>DATHMJ010000233.1:0-2418 GCA_035487215.1 Gemmatimonadales bacterium | reverse complement strand
GCGGGTGATGGCAAGGGCCAATGGGCAGGCGTGGCATGCTAATTGAAGGTTCCTGCCGGATCGGCGAACACGGGACATGGGGCGGCGAGCGGTCCCGGCGGCTGCGCTTCTTGCCAGGTGCCCCTTGGGGTTCGCCCAGCGGACACGATTCCAGCGGTACCGTAAGCGATTAGCCCGGCCATCCCCGTCGGTCAGTTCCATGTGCTCCGCGGTCCATCCGATCATGAGGGAGTCGCCATGCCTCGCACCCGGGTCCACAACCTGAACATCTCCCTCGACGGCTACGCAGCCGGCGAGCACGTGACGTTCGATGCCCCGATCGGCGGTGCCGAGAGGCTCTTCACCTGGTTCGATGGTCGCGCCATCCACGGGATCGACAAGGTGGATGCCCCCTTCACGCTAGACCGCGCCCTGACCAGCATGTGGGGCCAGGGAATCGGCGCCGAGATCATGGGACGTCGCAAGTTCGGCCCGCAGGTTGGCGATTGGCCCGACGACAGGTGGCGGGGCTGGTGGGGCGACGAACCACCATTCCAGACACCGGTGTTCGTCCTGAGTCACCACCCGCACCCGACGATTGCCTTTCCCAATGGGACGAGCTTCCGGTTCGTGGACGGACCCCCGCACGAGGTGCTTCGCCTAGTCCAGGAAGCCGCAGATGGTTGCGACGTCCGCATCGGCGGAGGGCCCTCGACAGTGCGTCAGTTTCTCCAGGCCGGCCTGATCGACTTCATGCACCTGGTGATCGTGCCGATCACCCTCGGGCGCGGCGTATCCCTTTGGGAGGGATCAAGCGGCGCCGAAGGTCGCTTCACGGTCGAGTCGGTCACCTCGCCTAGTGGCCTCACCCATCAGCTCTGGAACAAGAACGATCACGTCTGAGTCCGGAGACCCAGCGTCCACTTGGGGATCGCCTGCGGACAGCCCTCGGAGCCGCGTAGCCCATCAGGCGACGGAGCGCTACCTTGGCCATATGCCGACCACTGGCGGGCTGAAGCTAGCACTGCAGGCCGCAAGCCGCGACGACCGCCGCTTGCGCTTTGCGCAGGTGAAGCTGCGCCCGGCTGGAATCGAGGATGCACTCTCCCTGGTGACGGACGCCCGCGGCCGGATGCGGTACCGACTGCCCGACGGCGAATATCAGCTGTCGCTTCTCGGTGGCCCGTGCGTGCGGTTCGTCGTGCGTGATCGCTGCTGGACCACGGTCCGCCTTCAGCTGGCGTAGCCGGAGTGACGCCCGGGAGCGCATTCCGCGCCGGCTCCGGCGCCCATCGGCCGGCCTCGGCGCTTCCCGCTGGCGTGCGGAAGCGGATCCGCTTGCGCGACGCGCTGACGTATAGCGTGGCCGGCGTGGCTCGCAGCCGTCATCCTTGATCGGGAATCGCAGGTGAGTGATGCCATCCGGTGCCGCGATGACATCCGCGCGGTCCAGCTCTGGCGGCTCGCTGCCGGGATGCCCGGTGAGAGCCGCTGTAGGCTGCCGTAATGAGCACGCGCGCGGATTACCCAGCCGGGGTGCCGTGCTGGGTCGACACCAGCCAGCCCGACCCCGTAGACGCCGCCCGGTTCTACTCGGGGCTCTTCGGGTGGCAGACCGAGGACGCGATGCCCCCCGACGCGGGAGCTCACTACTACATGGCGCGCATCGGCGGCCGGGACGCGGCCGCGATCTCCTCGCCGTCCCCTGGTGCGCCGCCGCAGGCGGTGTGGAACACCTACATCCGCGTCGAGTCGGCCGACGACGCCGCAGCCCGGGTGCGCGAGGCGGGCGGGCGGGTGCTCTCCGAGCCCTTTGACGTGTTTGACTCGGGCCGGATGGGCGTGTTCGCCGATCCCGACGGCGCGGTCTTTTGCGTGTGGCAGCCCGGATCGCACCGCGGCTCGGCGGCGGTCAACGAGCATGGCGCGGTGAACTTCAACAACCTGCACACCGACGATGTCGAGGCCGCACGGGCCTTCTACGGCGCCGTGTTCGGCTGGACGACGATTGACGCCGGCTCGCCGATGTGGGCTCTGCCGGGCTACGGCGACCATCTGGAGGAACTCAACCCCGGCCTGCGCGCGGGGATGAAGCAGATGGGCGCACCCGAGGGCTTCGAGGACGTCGTAGCGACGATCTTGCCCCGCGAGGGCGGCCCAGCGCGCTGGAGCGTGACCTTCGCCGTCGACGACGTGGACGCGATAGCTGCGCGAGCGCGTGAGCTCGGAGGCTCGGTCCTCGCCGAGCCGCAGAATGCGCCGTGGGTGCGATTCGCCGTCCTTGCCGATCCGGCTGGCGCGTCCTTCACCGCCAGCCAGTTCGTGGCGGAGAACCGCTAGACGATCCCCGTGTTACACAGTGGTCCGTGCGCAATAGTGCGTGATTCGCGACGATCAAGGTCGCTCCGCTGCCGGGCGCTCGCCGCGCCCCAGATCGCG
>DATHMJ010000232.1:0-7824 GCA_035487215.1 Gemmatimonadales bacterium | reverse complement strand
ACCACTCTCGCGATCACCGGATGGGCACAGCGGTAGAGGCCGTCCTCCTCCTGCACCAGGCGCCGTTCGGCGAGCTCGTCGGCCAGGGCCGCGGCGCGGAGCCGAGAGATCCCGTGAACGTGAGAGAGCACGCTCGCGCGGCACCCCACACCCGCCACGGCGATGGTCAGCAGGATCTCGTGCAAATCCGGGGGAAGCGATTCGATCCGCTCGGCGATCGCGTCATGGACGGTGAGCGACATGACGATGTCGGTCGCGCCGGCCGGCGTGGCGCCGACGCGCCACTCGCCGGAGTTGGCGTCGGCTGTCAACCAACCCTGAGCGAAGAGGGTCTTGAGCAGCTCGACCACATAGAACGGGTTGCCGCCGGTAACCTGGTGCAGGCGCGCCGCGAGCCGCCGGCCGCCGGTGGGCGCCGCGACGTGCCCCATCTCCCGGATCATCTGCCAGACCTCCTGCTCGCCGAGCGGCGTCAGCGCGAGTACCGCGGCCTTGGGCTTTACCCTGAGCGCCCGGCAGAGACGAGCCGCCGGCGCGTCGCGCCGCAGCTCTCCTAACGTGAGCGTGGCGCACCACAACACCGGTGCGTTCTCCAGGCGACGGGTCAGGAAGTGGAGCAGGTTGCAACTGTCTCCGTCGCACCAATGGAGATCGTCGATTGCCACAGCGATCGGCTGTTCCGCCGCCACCGCCAGGAGCAACTGCGCCACAGCTTCGAACAAGCGCCACGCCTCTGCCGGCGCGGGGGGCGGCGTGATCTCCGGCAACCCGGGGAATCGCTGTCGCAGCTCCGGCAGCAGGCGAGCGACCTCGGCCAGCCACTGCGGATCGGCGCCGGCGAGCCCCGGCGCGGTGAGCGCGTCGCGGAGCACTTCGACGACGGGGCCGTAGGGAACTCCGGCCCGCGCGTCGTACCCGCGAGCTCGGAGCACCGCGCCGGATTCCGCGGCAACCCATCTCAGGAACTCGTCCGCCAACCTCGACTTGCCGACGCCCGCTTCCCCCTCGATCAGAGCGACCCGCCCGCTCCCGCGTTGGGTTCCGCTCCAGGCTCTGCGGAGCACCTCGAGCTCGGCGGTTCGACCAACGAGACCGGACTCGAAGGCCGGGGCGTGGGTGTACCACTCATCGGTGATGGGGCGCGTGGGCCGCGGTCCATCGTCCAGCTCGATCTTGCGGACCAGTTGAGTAAGCGCCTTCCCGGGCGGCGACCCGGTTTCCGCTCTGAGCCGATCGCGGAACTCGGCGAAGCGCGCCAGCGCCCCCGCGCGATCGCCGGCCAGATAGAGGGATTCGACCAGGAGTCGAGCCGGTTCATCCGCGAGCGGCTCCCAGGCGAGCCACCGCGCGGCTTCGGCCGCGGCATCACGCCATTGCCACTTCGCCATGGCGTCCTTGGCCCGCGCGCCCAGCGCGCCCCGGAACAGGCGCAACAACTCATCGCGCTTCTCACCGGCCCATTCGTCGAAGGCCGGCGAGTGCCGTATTGAGAGCCCGGCGAGGAAGTGGGGAACGTCGAATGCAACGGCGGCGGAGGGATCGGACACCGCCGCGGCCTGAAAGGCCTGGACATCGGACTCGATCGGGCGGGCCAGCTCGACCGACTCGCGGGTGACGTGGAGCGCGTCGCCGACGACCTCGCGGAGCTGCATCACCGCTTGGCGAAGCGAGGCCCGGGCGGCGGCGTCGGGATGCTCGCCCCACAGCAGGGCGGCCAACTGTTCGCGCGAATGCGTGCCCGGCTCCAGCGCCAGATAGGCGAGGAGTGCCAGAGGCTTGGCGCCGAGCGACGCTGTGGTGGCGACCCCATCCACCGTGAGCGTGGGGCTCCCGAGCAGCGTGAGGCTGATGGCGGTCACGCGCCGTTCCAAAGAGGGATGCCCGAACCTATGGGGGATTCACGATCGGGCAAGCCTGAATTCACGCTGGTTTTACGCGGGGGGCGGACATTGATCCCGTCGTTCGATCCCAGTCACCCCGACCAACTCCAGGAGCGCCGCCATGACGAAGGAAACCGGCAAGGGCCGTCCGGCCCCCGCCCCCGACAAGAAGACGGAGCCTAAGCGGGCTGATGAGCGCAAAGAGCTGGACGTTGAGGTGCTGGAAGAGCGGATCGCCCCGATGCGCTTCTAAGTAGTTACTGCAGAACCACTTGATTGAGGAGGTTCCCATGTCTGGTCAGAAAGATCAGGTCCGGATTCAGTTGACTCCGGAGCAAAAGGAGCAGATCAAGAACGCGACGGGCAAGGACGCGCAGGCGCTCGAGCTCAGCGTGAGCGAGCTGGAAGAGCGGATCGCCCCGGGCGGCGTGGGCCGCAAGGGCTTCTAAGGCGAGTCCTCTCCGGACCGCCGGGGCGCCTCCCTTCGGGGGGCGCCCCGCAGTTTTTTGCGTCCCTAGCGCCCCCTGTCGGCCGCCCGTACCTTAGCCCTAACCACAGCAGCGGCAGCGATTCCCGCCTCAACCCCGCCCGCGCGGGGAGGCGCGTTTTTTCTGGATACTTCCTCGTTGCAGGATCCAACGATGGCGACCACGGAGGCGCTCCGCCGGGAGGTGGAGCGCCTCCGTCTGCTGCGCGGGATCAGCCAGGAATTCAACTCGTCACTCGACTTCGACGAGCTGCTTCCCCGGGTGTTCCAGACCGTGCTCGACACCCTCGGGGCTGAAGCCGGCTCGCTCTGGATCGCCGAAGGGGACATGCTGCGCTGCCGGCTGGCGGTCGGCGGAGCCGGCCAGCGTCTGGTCGGCGCGCAGATGCCGGTGGGCACCGGCTTCATCGGCGACGTCGCCCGGAAGCAACGGACGACCATCGTCACCCGCGCGATGGAAGATCCGCGATTCGATCCGTCCGTGGACCGGGCGGGCGACGAGCCGGCGACGACCGTGATGGCCTCGCCCATGATCGCGCAGGGCGCGACGGTGGGCGCGATTCAGGTGTCCGGCAAGCGGACCGGCGACGGGGTCTTCGATCAAGGCGACCGCGAGCTGTTCGAGGGCCTCGCCGCGAGCGCGGCGATCGCGCTTCGGAACGCCCACCTCCATACGGCGGACAAGCGGGCGCGGGATCTGGCGCTGCTGCTCGAGATCAGCCGCGAGATCACGTCGACCCTCGACCTGGATCGCGTCCTCCGCTCGGTCGTCAACCTCGCCACCAGAGCGCTGCCGTTCGACCGCGGTGCCGTCGCCCTCTACGACAAGGGGCGCTGCGACATTCGCGCGATCGCGGGGCAGGAACAGGTCGACCCCAAAGACCCCGGGCTCCAAGACCTGGCCGTGCGCGCGGCATGGGCCGCCGGCCGCGGCGAGCCCTTCTATCTCTCGGACCGGACGGCGCCGACCACCGACGCGGAGCGGACCTTCGTCACGATCTTCGGACCGGACCTCGAGAGCGACAAGGTCGCGGCGGGACTCTATCTCCCGCTCACCGACGAAGAAGGTGTCGTGGGCATTCTGCTCTTCGAAGCCCAAGCGCCCGACTTCGCGACCGAGACCCAGCGCGAGCTGGCCACGATTCTCGCCAATCAGACGACCGTGGCGCTGCGCAACGCGCAACTCTACGCGCAGGTCCCGATGGTGGACGCGTTCAGCGCGCTGGCGCAGAAGAAGCGCGCGCTGTTCGCGATTCCTCGACGGAAGCGCATTCTCTTCGCGGCCGTCACGGTCGCGATCCTGCTCGGCATCACGCTCATCCAATGGCCGTTCCGCGTGAGCGGATCCAACCCGGTCTTCCGGCCGGTCGATCGCGCCGATGTCCGCGCGCTCGTGCCCGGCATCATCGAGCGCGTACTCGTCACCGAAGGGTCGGCGGTGAGCCGCGGTGCGCCGGTCGTGGCGCTCCGGGACGCCGAATTGCGCGCCGAGCGCGACGCCAGCGCGGCGGCCGCGGTGGGGAGCGACCGGTCCGCCGCACTCGCGGCCAGTCGAGGCGACGCGGCGGAGGAGCGATTGCAGCGGATCCGGGCGGAGACCTATCGCCGCGAGGCGGCGGTCCTCGATGAGCGCCTCGCGGCCAGCCTGATCCGGTCACCCGTCGCCGGCGTCGTGCTGACGCCGCGACCCGGCGAACGCCTTGGCGCCAAGCTGGAAGAGGGTGAGCTGATCCTGACCGTGGGGCGGATCGACACACTCGAGATCGAGTTCGGGGTGGACCAGCGCGACATCCCCCGCGTTGCGCCGGGACAGGAGCTGCGACTCCGGGTCGATGCCCTGCCCCAGCGCACGTTCTCCGGCTGGGTGACGTCCATCGCGCGAACACCGCTGGATAGCGCGGGTGTGGTCCGTTTCCCGGTGCGCGCGTTGGTGCCGAACGGCGATGGCCTGTTGCGTCCCGGGATGGCGGCGTACGTACGCGTCCTCACCGCGCGGGCCTCGATCGCCGGGCGGATATTCCGTGAGCCCGTGCGCCAGCTTCGGCTGTTGTGGTGGAGGATATGGGCATGAGGTTGACACTGAGCTCGCTCGTGATGGGCGCAGTGGCTCTGGCGGCGTCGGGGTGCGGCAACGAGCCCGCGCCGGCCCGCGCCGAGGCACCGGTCACCGGGCTCGCGCTCGTCACCGTGGACACCATGACGATCGAGGCGCCCCTCGCGCTGCCGTCGCAGCTCTATGTCGAGCACGACGCGGTCGTCGCGGCGCGCTCCGGAGGTACCGTGGACAGCGTGCTCGCCGATCTTGGCACCAAGGTCGAGGCCGGCCAGCTGCTCGCCAAGCTCGAAAGCCCCGATCAGGAGATCGCGCTCGCGCAGGCGGAAAACGCGGATGCGAACGCCGGTCAACTAGCCCGGCGGATGCGAGAGCTGACCGTGTCCGGCGCGGCGACCGTCGCCGACTCCGAAGCCGCCGAAACCCAATTCCGGCAGGCTGAGCTGGCGGTGGCGAAGGCGCGGCGAGATCTGGCGCTGACCCGCATCACGGCGCCCTTCGCGGGCGTGGTCACGTTGCGCATGGCGCGCCCTCGCCGGCTCGTGGCCCCGGGCGACACCCTGTTTCGGGTCACCGCGATGGCGCCCCTGCTGGCGCGCGTGCGGGTGCCCGAAGGCGCGGCGGCCGACCTCAAACCCGGCGTCGCCGCGCAGGTGGTCGGCAGCAGTGGTGCGACCGCTTCCGCACGCGTCGTTCAGGCGTCTCCTGCCATCGATCCCGCGAGCGGCACCCGCGAGGCGGTCGTCGAGCTGGGGCCGGGCTCACGGTTGCTGCCGGGCGCCAGCGTCATGGTTCGACTCGGCCGCGAGCGCCGGCGCGTGATCGTCGTGCCGAGGAGCAGCGTCGGCGAGGACGGCTACGCGCTCGTGTGGGAGAACGGTCACACCGCGTTGCGTGCGGTGACGCTCGGCGGCGATCTGGATGGCGGGCGGGTGGAAGTCGTGAGCGGACTCGCGCCGGGCGAACGGTTGGCGAGGCCCGGGCGATGAGCGTCCGGCCGCGCCATCGGGCCGACCTCACGTTCGTCGAGCAGGTCTATCGGGGCGAGCAGTCGTTCATCGTGAAGGACCCCGTAACGCACAAGTATTTCCGCTTCCGGCCGATGGAAGCGCTGGTGCTGCAGTCGTTCGATGGCCGGACCATCACTGAGATCGGGGCAACGCTGGCCGAGGAAGGATTTCGCCTTTCCGCGGGCGCGATCGAAGCCTTCGCTCGCAAACTCGCCGGCATGGGCCTTATGGAGCGCTCGCTGGCGGAGCGCACCACGCTCGAGCTCGAGCGCGTCCGGGCCGATCGAAGCCGCCGGCGTCGCCAACGCCTGTTCCGCGGCGAAGTGCTCCGGATGCGGTGGTCGGTCGGCGACCCGGATAGCCTCCTCGACCACACGATGCCGTGGCTGCGCTGGTGCTTCACGCCCGCCTTCGTCGTGGCGTCCGTCGCCCTCTTCGCCATCTACTTTCTCGTGCTGGCCGTCACCTGGG
Organism: Gemmatimonadales bacterium; assembly: GCA_035487215.1. Taxonomy (GTDB): domain Bacteria; phylum Gemmatimonadota; class Gemmatimonadetes; order Gemmatimonadales; family GWC2-71-9; genus DASQPE01. The sequence goes on along the minus strand of DATHMJ010000232.1, from coordinate 1,923 downwards.
GCGAGTTCGGGACGGCGGTCAAGTCACTCTACTCGCTCAGCGCGCTGACGCCGAGCACAGTCTTTATCTTTTGGACGCTGAGCCTGGTGGTCATCGGCATCCACGAGCTGGGCCACGCCTACACCTGCAAGTATTTCGGGGGCGAGGTCCACGAGATGGGCTTCATGCTGGTCTATTTCGAGCCGGCCTTCTACTGCAACGTGAACGACGCGTGGACCTTCCCGGAGCTGCGGGCGCGCCTGTGGGTGACGGCGGCCGGGTCGTGGATCCAGTTCGTGATCGCCAGCCTGGCCGCGATCGTGTGGTGGGTAGCGGTTCCGGGCGGCCTGGTCTCGGACATCGCGGTCTCCACGATGCTCATCGGCGGCGTCACGACGATCATCACGAACATGAACCCGCTCATTCCGCTCGACGGGTATTTCGCGTTGAGTGACTGGCTCGAGATCCCCAACCTCAGGCAGCGGGCCTTCGCCTATCTCGCGTGGGCCGTGAAGCAGCGGGTGCTCGGACTGGACGTGCCCGAGCCCAACACCACGGATCGGGAGCGCCGCGTCTTCCTGATATATGCCGTCCTGGCCACGCTCTATATCACCATCATCTTCTTCGTGCTCGCGAGCATCGTGCTGGGGTGGGCGCGCAACGTGCTGGGGGCGATCGGTGTCGCGATCGTCGGCCTGCTGCTGTTGCGCGCGGCCTGGAAGCCGATCGCGGAGTGGACGCGGGCGGCGGCGCTCGCCATCCGCGCGCGCCGAGCCGCCTGGCAGCGCAGCCGCGCCGTTCGCTGGATCGGTGGCGTCGCAGTGACGGTGTTGCTTGCCCTCCTCCTCATTCCCCGCTGGATCACGGTCACCGGGCCGTTCACCGTCGCGTCCGCGCTGACCGCGCCGTTGGTGGCGCCGGACAGCGGCATCGTGACCCAGGTGTTGGTCCGCGAAGGCACGCTCGTGCCCGCCGGGGCGCCGATCGTACACGTGGCCGACCTGGAGCTCGACCAGGAGCGGGCGGCGCGGGCCCGGGCCCGGGATTCGGTGGCCCTCGAAGAGACGCGAGCCCGGGCCCGCAGCGCTTCGGCCGACGTCGAGCGCCTCGCGGCCATGCATGCCAGCCTCGACGCGGGACTAGCCGAAATCGATGCCCGCCTCGATGCACTGGTGCTGCGGGCCCGCTCCGCAGGCGAAGTCGCGACGGCCTATCCCGAACGGTTGTTGGGGCGGCGGGTCGAAAGCGGCGATACCATTCTCACGATCGCCGACCCGGACTCGGTCGAGCTGCGCGTGCGCCTGGGCGGCGGGGGTGCCAGCTTGGTTCGCCCGGGACAGGTGGTGAATGCCGTGTCGTTCGCCGACGTCGCTCGGCCCATTCTCGCGGTCGTCCGCAGCGTCGCCCCGGCGGCGGGACCGGGCCGCGCGCTCGAGGCCCGGGTTCGCCTGCCCGTCAGCTCCGTGTGGCGGGCCGGGGTCACCGGAGAGGCGAGCGTAAGGCTCCGCCGATCGAATCTGCTGGGCGCACTCTGGTGGACCGTTCGCCAACAGATACGCCAAGACATTCTGCTCTGACGATGGCACGCGACTTTCTTGCGATGGTACAGAGCGGGTTGGGCACCCGCTACACGGTCGAGCAGGAGATCGGTCGGGGCGGTGGGGCCTGTGTGTTTCGAGCGCGCGACCCCGAGGGAACGGTGGTGGCGCTCAAGGTGCTCCATCCCGAGCTGCTGGTGAGCGTGGCCGCCGATCGATTTCTCCGGGAGATCGAGTTCGCTCGGAAGCTCGATCATCCCAACATCGCGCGACTGCTGGACGCCGGCGATCAGGGCTGGGTCGTCTACTACACCATGACGTTTGCCGACGGGCCGTCGTTGCGGCAACATCTCGACGCGAAGGGCCCGTTCGCACCCGACCAGGTCCAGCGACTCGCCGCGGACCT
>DATHMJ010000231.1:0-2868 GCA_035487215.1 Gemmatimonadales bacterium | reverse complement strand
CGAGGCCGCACAGCAAGCAGGCGTTATAACACCTACGGCAGGCGTTCCGTTCCCGAGGAGCGTTCCTACTGCGCCGCCGCGGTCTCCGCACCCACGGCCGGGACTCCCAGCATCAGCGCCACCCGCGGCGTTGGGTGGGCCACCAGAATCGCTCGGGCTGCCTCTACCTGGTCGTCCGCCACGAGGCGGCGCTTGAGCGCCGCCTTGCTGCCGTACGCCGCGCGCACCATGGCCGCGCCGAGATCCCGATCGATGGCCGCGGAAGCCGCGGTGAAGAGCGCGCCGGAGATGTGGAGCCCGCTTCCCTGGAGCCGCTGGAACAGCATGGCCCGCATGCGCGGCGTGACGGTGGTCGTGTCGCCCGCCAGCTCGTTGCTGGTCACCAAGTGCGTGGCGATCGCCGCCAGCGCGTCATCGTACGCCCGGAGATCCTGACCCACCGCAGCGCCGAACACGCGGTCGGCATCGCTTGCGCGCGCGGCCAGCACGATCGTATCGGGCACGACTCCCACCCCCGAGGGCAGGGGGCGGCCTGCATCCGACGTGTATGCCGTCTTCGAGGCAATGCTTCCTCGTTGAATCCAGCGGCCGCTCGGCGCGTACCAGCGGGCCGTGGTGAATCGAAGCGCGGCATCCTCGCTCAGCGGGTAGGTGCGCTGAACCACGCCCTTGCCGAACGTGGCGGTGCCCAGGATGAGCGCGCGGTCGTGGTCCTGCAGGGCGGCGGCAACGACCTCGGCCGCACTCGCGGTCGAGCCGTCCACCAATACGGCCAGGGGCAGGTCGGGCCAACGCTGCGTGCGGCGCGCCCGGAAGATCTCCCGCTCGCGGCCCTGGGTCCGGGTGGAGATCTGTCCGGGATCGAGGAACAACTCGGCGATCCGAGCGCCCTCCTGGACCAGGCCACCCGGATTGCCGCGCAGGTCGATGACGAGTCCCCTCAGGCTGTGTGCCGCCAGCGCGTCGATCTCGTCGGACAGGTCGTCCGCCGCGCCATGGTTGATCGCGGTGATGGCCAGGTAGCCGATCCCGTCGCCCAACATCAGCCCCGGCCGGACCGCCGGCTCGCGCACCGGTGCGCGTTTGAGTGCCACGGCGAAGGCGGAGTCTCCTCCGGCCCGCTCGACCACGATGCGCACGACGCTCCCGGCCGGACCGCGAAGCGCGTCCCGCAGACGCTCGACCGACCAGCCCAGGGTAGAGCTGTCGTCCACGGCGATCACCCGATCTCCGACGCTCAGCCCCACGGACTGCGCGGGGGAGCCGGGAACCGTCCGCGCGACGGCGAGCGCTCCCCCATGCGTCTCCACCTCGAGGCCCACGCCGGGCATGATGCCGTCCAGCCGAGCCCTGAAGCGGTCGTAGCTGTCCCCCACGAGCAGCGCCGCCCACGGATCGTGCAGCGATTTAACGACACCCTCCGTCGCCTGGAGATACAGGTCGCCCTCGTTCAGCGTGTCGACCGCGTGCGCGCGCAAGAGTGTCAGCGCCTCCTCGAAGACGCGGGCCTTTGCGTACGCCGATGCGCCGGGTGCGGCCGCCGGTGCGGGACGGATCATCCACGCGCCGCTGGCGAGCGCGGCTCCGCCGGCGAATGCGAGAGCGACGATACGATTGGGAGTGAGACGGAGCCGAAAACGGCGACGAACCGAGCGCCGAAACCGCTGACCGAACGAGGGCATGATGGGGGTCGACCTCCTAACCCGCGGGGAACCCGCAACCGAACGCACTCACCGCCGCCAATAACTTAAGCAAAGTGCGCACCATTTTCGCTCGCCAAAAATGCGACAGTGGTGGTGTGAGCTACATCACTCACCGGCCGCTCGCAGGCGAGGGCGCCGAGCAGGCTGGCCGAGTGCGTGTACGCCGTTGGCCGAGTCGATCACAATCGCTGCCGCGAGAGGTCCGCGACCCGGGCGGCGATCTCCCCGCCGGAATGGACCACCCAGCCCTAGACGGCCGCCCTGGCGAAGTGCCCCGCGTTGAAGGCGAGCACACGGCTTCGTTGCCGTCGGGCAGCGCGCCATTCGCGAGGCGCAAGCTACGCATCCACTTCGATGACCGGAAGCCCAACGCGGGGGCGGACTCGCGCGTACTCTCTCACGAATCGACGCTGCTGTGCATCCGGGGCCTTGGAGGGACCGTGACCGAAGACATGACCGGGCATCAGACCCGTCTCCGCCTACTCGACGCCGGCCTCGCCGTCTTCTCCGAAGTCGGTTACCACGGCGCCACCATCCGTGAGATCGCCGGCCGAGCGGGCACCAACATCGCAGCGATCAGCTACCATTTCGGCGGCAAGGACGGACTCTACGCGGAGGTCGTACATGCGGCCTTCGCCGAGGCTGCTGGAGAGGCGGCGGTCGAGGCGAAGAGCTCGACCGATGCCGACGACCGGCTGCACCGGTTCGTGCGCGCGCTCGTCTGCGGCGCAAACGACGACACCCTCGATCTTCAACGGGCCCGGCTCCTGGCGTGGGATACACTCGAGCGAGCCAGCCGCGCGCTCACCCGGCCGTCCGGCTATCAGCTGCCGTTCGTCACCGCCGCGGGTCGGGTCGTGGGCGACGTGCTCGGCGCGGACGCCGCACCCGGGGAGCGGAGCATGCTCGGCATCTGGCTGGTGGGCCAGTGTCTGGCGTTCCAGCAGGTTCGTCACCTCCTCCCCGAGCGGGAAGCCGAAGCCATGATGACGCCCAAGGTGCGGGACGCGATCGCCGAGGTCGTGTACTGGCTCGCGCGCGCGGGCCTCGCGGCCTATCGCGGCGGTCCCGAAGCAGCCATTGACGGAGCACGCCTCGCCGTTTGACGCGTTCATCTCATCGAGGACACTTCCTGATGCGGCTCTCTTTCGTCACTCTCCTGGGC
>DATHMJ010000230.1:0-2375 GCA_035487215.1 Gemmatimonadales bacterium | reverse complement strand
CCGGAGGTACACAACGATGGCGCCTCGTGACAACCTTCATCGGCTGGTGGACACTCTCCCCGAGAGCGAGCTAGAGCGCGCCGAGCGCGTGCTTGAAGCGCTTCGCCAGGTAGCCGAACCACCCTATCGGCCGCTCGAGGACGCTCCTCTCGACAACGAACCAGAAACGCCAGAGGAAAGAGCGGCGGTCGACGAGGCGCGCACCGACGTGGCGGCAGGGCGCGTGATCTCCCACGAAGAAGCAAAACGGCGCTGGGGTCTGTAGGTGGTCTCTCGACAGCGAACCAAAAACACCAGAGGAAAGGGTGGCGCTGGAAGAAACCTGCGGCGCGGCGGCAGGGCGCGTGACCTTCCCCGAGCAGACAAAGTGGCGGCGGCATCCGTAGGTGGTCCTCCGCCCCACCTCCGCCTCACCTGGTCGTCCCGGGCGCTACGAGACTCTGATCGGCTCGACCCCAAGGCCCGCGTGAGGATCGTGGCGGCGCTTGAGCGCTATGCCGAGACGCGCCACGGCGACGTGGCGAAGCTGGCCGGCATCGATCCTCCAGAGTATCGCCTGCGCGTCGGCCCGTGGCGTGTGCGCTTCGCATGGGATCAGACCGCCGGCATTGTGGCCGTTCTGCATGTATTCGGACGTGGTCAAGGATACGAGTAGTGGGCGGTGCTGGTGACGACATGAACGGCGGAAAGCGGAAGTCAGGCGCGGCGCCAACCGCACCGTGCTGTCTCTTGACCGATGGGCCGACACCCGTGCGGGGCGGCTCAGCTAGCGATCCGGATGCCGATGGAGGCCCGGATCGCGGAGCCCCTGCTGATGACTTGACGGGACATCTCAAGCAGACTACTCTGTCCACATGACTATTATCGCCGCAGGTATCGCCGAGCTCAAGGCTTCGCTCTCCGAGTACCTCGCCCGGGTCAAGGCCGGCGAAGAGGTCGTCGTCACCGAGCGCGGCCGGCCCATCGCCCGCATCGTACCTCTGGCCGGGGCTGACGCCCTCGAGGCGAGGACCGCCGCGCTGATCGCCCAGGGAAGGATCCGCCCCGCCGAGGAGCCGATGGACGACGCCTTCCTGGAGCTGCCCAGGGCCGAGGACCCGAAGGGCGCCGTCCTGGCCGCGTTGCTCGCCGAGAGGGAGGAGGGACGCTGAAGTTCTGGGACAGCTCGGCGCTCGCCGCGCTGGCGTTGCGCCAGCCCGCCACCGAACAGGTCGATCCGATCCTGAGCCGCGACCGCGAAACCGTGGTCTGGTGGGGCTCTCGAGTGGAGTGCGCGAGCGCCCTGGCTCGAGCGGTGCGGAGCGGTGAGATCGACCAGCGGCGTCAGCTTCAAGCGCGGCGCACGCTGGCCATGTTGTGGCAGCGCTCGAGGGAGGTTGAACCCAGCGATGGGTTGCGCGACCGCGCGGCGCGACTCCTCGACGTGCACCAGCTGCGTGCCGCCGACGCGCTGCAACTCGCGGCAGCCCTCGACTGGTGCGAGGAGAGCACGGCCGGTGCCGGCTTCGTCTGTCTCGACCAGCGCCTGCGGGCGGCCGCGACGCGAGAAGGCTTCGACGTCTACCCTTTGGCCGAAGAGGTTCACGAGCTTTGAGCCATCGGCCATGGAGATCACCGGCATCCCGTTCGGCGTCACCGACTGGTCGGAAATCGAGCCGGTCGAGCACCTCGGCGAAACCGGTCGGGCGCTATGGCGCACTTGCCAGCTCGGACCGGTGCGGGTGCGGGTGGTGGAATACTCGCCCGGCTACCGCGCCGATCACTGGTGCAGCAAGGGACACGTCGTGCTCTGCCTCGAAGGCGAGTTCCGCACCGAGCTGGCCGACGGCCGCGTGTTCGTGCTGACCCCGGGCAGGAGCTACCAAGTGGCGGACGGCGCGGAGCCCCATCGGTCCAGCTCGGCGACGGGCGCGAAGCTGTTCATCTTGGATTGAGCTGGCGTCTCCGAGCTCCGGTCAGGCGCCGAGGGTTGAAACACGGCGATTGAGTTCCGGCAGAAGGGATTCCTCCAATTTTCTGCGAAATCTGTCCTCTGCGAGAGGAGGAATCAAGAAGTCCATTGCGATGCGAGGAGCACCCGGAAGCCGCCCGTCTCGAAATCTAAGGAGAAACTTGGCGACCAGCCGCCGCATGAGGTCCGTCTTTTTTTGCCAGTCCCTCCACGAAGCGCTTTCGGGGTCTGCGGACGTCGGCTCCGGAACCTGGAGACCTCGCGCCAACTCTGCTTGCATCCCTTCAGGTCGATATGGGAGGAGGTGTCGGCCTCTCTCTCTCTGGCACCAAGCGTCCTACGCCAAACTCGAATAGACCTGGTCTAGAGGATACAACTCATTGCCTCCTTCGCCGCCTCATAGCGATTGACGGCCCACCTCGAC
>DATHMJ010000229.1:0-16595 GCA_035487215.1 Gemmatimonadales bacterium | reverse complement strand
CACGGCGGCCTCGACATAGAGCCGATGGACGACCCGTCCCTCCGGTCCGGTCTGGTGGGTCACGAGCCGCTTGCCCAGCAAGCTCTTGGCGGCCTGGCGCACTTCGTCTTCGCTGGTGCAGACCTTGATCCCGCCCGCCTTACCTCGGGCGCCGGAATGGATCTGGGCCTTTACCGCCCAGCGGCTGCCGCCGATCTCGGATGCCCGGTAGACCGCCTGCTCCGGGCTGTACGCCACGCCGCCGCGCGGAATCGCGACGCCGAAGCCGGCGAGGAGCTCTTTGGCCTGGTATTCGTGGATGTCCACGGGAGTGTCTCCCAGCGGTTAGGTGTTAGCTAATGGCTTCTAGCTCCCGCTAGCTAACGGCCAACAGCTAATGGCTTCTTCTGCTTTTTCCCGATCGCTGCTGCCATTGTCACAATATTCTCCGCCATCCGGGCTGACGCCGCATCGATCATGCGACCGTCGAGCTGAGCCGCACCCCGCCCATCGCGGGCAGCCGCCTCCAGCGCCTCGAGAATGCGCTGCGCACGGGTCACCTCGGCCTCGGGCGGCGTAAAGACCTCGTTCGCCAGCGCAATCTGCGAGGGGTGAATCGCCCACTTCCCCTCGATGCCGAGCGCAGCCCCTCGGCGCGCGGCGGCGCGATAACCCTCCGGGTCCTTGAAGTCGCCGAACGGTCCGTCCACGGCGCGCAGACCGTACGCCCGACACGCCACGGTCATCCGGCTGATGGCGTAGTGCCACTGGTCGCCAGGATAGTCCGGATTGAGCCCGCCGATGTTGACTGTGCGGGCCCGGTTGCTCGCCGCGTAGTCGGCGACGCCGAAGTGCAGCACCTCGAGCCGGCCCCGGCCCGCGGCGATCGCCTCGACGTTCGACATCCCCAGCGCCGTCTCGATGAGCACTTCGATCCCGATCCGGTGCGGGATGCCCTTCGCCGCCTCGATCTGGGTGAGCAACGCATCGACGAGGTAGACGTCGCCGGGCGTCCCCGCCTTCGGGATGAGCACGGTGTCCAGCCGATGACCCGCCTGCTCCACGACGTCGACCACGTCGCGGTACATGTAGTGGGTGTCGATCCCGTTGATGCGAACGGACACGGTCTTGGCGTGGCCGCGCCAGTCGAGGTCGAGCAGCGCGCGGATCACATTGCGCCGCGCCTGCTCCTTGTCCGCCGGAGCGACGGCATCCTCGAGGTCGAGGAAGACGACGTCGGCCTCGCTGGCGAGCGCCTTCGGGAACATCGCCGGATTGGACCCCGGCACCGCCAGAGTGCTCCGCTGGAGGCGCGGGGTCGCCGGCTCGTACCGGGTATGGCTCACCGGGCGGCTGCGACCGGCGGCCGCGGAGTCGACGCGGGCGGCTGCGCGTCCGGCGCGCGGGGCGGCAGATCCCGCTGCTCGAGCGGCTTGGCCGTGCTGCGCCAGAATTCCTCTGCCGCGGCGACACCGGATCCCGGCGTGATCTTGATGCCGACGTCGCGCATCGCCATCTCCGCTCCGGCGATGCCGCCCAGGAGCATCAGCTCGTTGAGGTCGCCCAGGTGGCCGATGCGGAAGAGCTTCCCGGCCATGCGAGCGAGGCCGGCGCCCAGGGCCAGATCGTAGCGCCGGTAGGCGATGTCGATCACCTCGGCGCCATTGAACCCTGCCGGAACCATGATGGCGCTCACGGTGTCCGAGTACCAGCGCGGCTCCTTGGCGCAGAGCGAGAGTCCCCACGCCTTCACCGCCGCCCGCGTGCCCTCCGCCAGGCGGTGGTGCCGCGCGAGCACGTTGTCGAGACCTTCCTCGAAGATCATCGCGAGCGATTCGCGCAGGCCGTACAGCATCGGGAGCGACGGCGTGTACGGGAAGTACCCCGTCGCATTGGCCTTCATCATGTCGCCGAAGTCGAAGAAGACCCGCGCGAGCTTGGCCTTGTCGTAGCAGGCGAGCGCTTTCTTGCTGGCGCAGACGATGCCCAGGCCAGCCGGGAGCATCAGGCCCTTCTGCGATCCGGTGACCGCGAGGTCGACGCCCCATTCGTCCATCCGGAAGTCGATACTTCCGATCGAGCTCACCCCGTCGACCATGAGGAGCGCAGGATGCTTGGCGTCGTCCAGCGCCTTCCGCATGCCGGCGACATCGCTGGTGACACCGGTTGCGGTCTCGTTATGAGTGAAGAGTACCGCCTTGATCTCGTGTCCCTCGTCCGCCGCGAGGGCCGCATGGTACCGCTCGATCGGCGCCCCCTCACCCCACTCGGCGTCCAGGATATCGACCTTGAGACCCAGCCGCTGGGCCATGTCGATCCACAGATGACTGAACTGTCCGAACCGCGCCGCGATGACGCGGTCGCCGGGGGAGAGCGTGTTGCACAGCGACGCTTCCCACGCGCCGGTGCCGCTGGCCGGGAAGATGAAGGACTGGCCCGTCTCGGTCTTGAAGATCTTGCGAAGGTCCCGAAGCACCGGCGTCGCGAGGCCTGGGAACGCCGACGAGCGATGGTCCTCCATCGCGATATGCATCGCGCGGAGGACGCGATCCGGGGTATTCGTCGGCCCTGGAACGAAGAGGAAATTGCGGCCGGGCATCGCGGGACCTCTCGCCTAAAAAGGAAAAGAAAGCCGTGCGGGAGCGGACATGCTCTCGCCCGACGCGGCGCGCGTTTGAACTTGCTGCGTCGTGTATATTGTATCAACGCCGCCCGTTACACCAGCCTTCGCCGCCGGTTTGATGACCCCACCTCCTGTGGCGGGAGCGCCCCGTCGGGCGCTCCTCGAAGACCTCTACGCGACCGCCGTCAAGGCCGCCGCGCCAGGGCCCGCGGTGCGCCGCGCTCTCGCCGATCTCGACCAGGTGACACGCCCGGTCTGGCTGTTCGCCCTGGGGAAGGCGTCGGTCGCCATGGCGGAGGCCGCCGTCGCCTGGCTGGCGCAGCACCGGCGTGAACCCGCCGGCGGCCTCATCGTTTCCCCCGCCTCCGCAGCTTCGCCGCACCCCGCGCTACTCCTCGTCGTCGGCGATCATCCGGAGCCGGGTCCGGGCTCACTCGCCGCGGCCAGCGCACTTGGCGATGCGGCGGCGCGCGTTCGGCCGGACGATGAAGCGTGGGTCCTCCTGTCCGGCGGCGCCACCAGCCTGCTGGGCGCACCGATCGACGGCATCACTCCGTCGCAGCTTACCGAGCTCTACACGTTGCTGCTTGGCTCCGGGCTCGATATCACCGCCATGAACCGGATCCGAAAGCGCTTTTCCCGTTGGGGTGGCGGACGGTTGGCGGCCGCGCTCGCCCCGGCCCATGTGCGCGTCTTCGTGGTCTCCGACGTGATCGGCGACGACCTCGCCTCGATCGCGTCGGGTCCGTGCGTGCCCGATCCCACGTCGGCCGCTCAGGTGCGCGCGGCGCTGGAGTCGGGCGGGCTCTGGGCCCGGCTGCCCGCCCCGCTGCGCGACCGCGTCGCGGCGGTGGAGCGGGGCGAAGCCCCAGAGACACCAAAGCCGGGCGACCCCGTCTTCGCGAGGGTGGAGACCCGGCTCATCGCGAGCAATCGACTGGCTCTCGAAGCGGCGGCCGCCCGGTGCTCCGAAATAGGGCTGGTGCCGCGAGTGATGGAGCCCGCCCTGTCCGGCGAGGCAGCGGATACCGGCCGGCGGATCGCCTCTACGGTCCTAAGCTACTGCCAGCATTCCGGTTCGCAACGGGAGACGGCGGCAACCTGCCTGATCTGGGGAGGCGAGACTACCGTGACCCTCGGGACCGCACCGGCCGGGCGCGGCGGCCGTTCGCAGGAGCTGGCGCTGGCGGCGGCGGAGCGGTTGGCGACGGGACCGGCGCCCGCGTCGCCGATCATCCTCGCGGCCGGAACCGACGGTCGGGATGGCCCCACGGACGCGGCCGGCGCCATCGTCGACCCGGGCACGTGGCCGGCAATTCGACGGAGCGGCCGAGATCCGGCGCGAGACCTGGCGACCCACGACGCCTATCCCGCGCTCGATGCCGCCCGGGCGCTCCTGCGCCCGGGACTGAGCGGAACCAACGTGATGGACGTGGTGGTGGCGCTTCCCTAGGGGTGGGAATCCGCGGGCGGGCGGTAGTCGGCGCCGAGGACAACCGTCACGTCGACCCGCCGCAGCGTGTCGGCACGGACGCTCACCACCCCTTGCCCGAGCGCACGCGCGACGCGCTCCGCGCTGGATCGGTCACCCCGGCGCGCGATGACGCGGGTCGAATCCGGCCGCGCGTTGTCATCGGCGTTCCCGAAGAAAACCACATCGATCCCCTCACGCCGCAGCATGCGGGTCGCCAGTCGAGCCAGGCTCGGCCGCGCGGTCGCGTTCAGAACTTCGACTTGAATGCGGCGTTCCGCCGTGGGAATAGGATAGGCGTGCGCGACGATGGCGGTCGCGGGTCGTCCCCGGCTCGCAAGCGCCGCCGCCGCCGCGGCGGCCACGCCGAGCGTGATCAGCGCGGCGACGACGAGGCGACCAGGGAGTTCCAAAATCGGAAGGTGGGTTCGAGTAGGGGCCAACCGGAGGCGACGGTGTGCGCCACCCTCCGCCGCGCCACTTCGCGCAGCACGCCGCGGCTCTCATCGGGAAACCGGCGCGCCAATTCCACCCGGTCCGCGCGGTCGAATTCGCGTCCCGGCTCGAGAAAGTCGGCCGCGTAGAGAATGCGGCCGACCATATCCCATTCGGCGAGGCCAACCGAGTGATAGCGAACTGCGTCGAGCACGCCGCGGTCCACCTCGCCATCGGACTTGGCGCGCGCGGCCGCGGCGGGCCCGTGCTTCAGCTCGACCGGTCCGGGGGTGGAGGGCGCCCAACGCTCCAGCTCCTCGGCCGCCGCGTCGCGCAGCGCGTCGTGCAGCCAGACCGCCCGGAGCCACCGATGGCGCTCGCTGTCGGGCACGCCCATCGCCTCAGCCCAGGACGCGGCCAGCTCCGCCACACGCTGCACGTGCGCCAGCCGCTCCGACGTGAGAACGGCCCACGTGGGCAGCGTGGGCCGGAGACCCGGAGGCGTCGGGCGGGCCGTTCGCGACATCGGGATGGAGCCGCTCAACGTTCGGCGCGGAGCGGTGGGCGCCCGGCGCGGTTCTTCTCGTCGACGAACACGACGCGCGGCACATGCCGCTCTGCTTCCGCTTCGTCGAATACTCCGTATGCGATCAGAATGGCGACGTCGCCCGGCTGGCCGAGTCGCGCGGCGGCGCCGTTCAACTGCACCACGCCGGACCCGCGCGGGCCGGGGATCACGTAGGTGGTGAATCGCGCGCCATTGTTCACGTTCACGACGTGGATCTCCTCGTTGGGCAGCAGCTCGGCCGCGTCGAGCAGGTCTTCATCGACGGTCAGCGAGCCCTCGTAGTGAAGGTCGGTCGAGGTGATCGTGGCGCGATGGATCTTGGACTTCATCAGATGCCGCAGCATTCCCTACCTCAGCAGTACGTTGTCGATGAGCCGGGTCGTTCCGACGCGTGCCGCGACGAGGACGATCGTGCCGGCCGGCGCGGTCGCAACCTGCCGCAACTGCTCGGGCTCGACGACGGCAATATACTCGGCGGTCACTCCGGGAGCAGCGGCGATGCTCGAGCGGACGAGCGCCTCCAGCGCGGCCGCGGAGCGCTCCCCGGCGCGCCACGCGGATTCCGCCGCGCGGAGACCGCTACTCAACGCCAGCGCCTGTTGCCGCTCGGCCGGGCTCAGGTACGCGTTGCGACTGCTGAGCGCGAGGCCATCGGGATCGCGAACGGTCGGCACGATCGCCAGCTCGACCGGCCAGTCGAGATCCCGGAGCATGCGCCGCACCAGCGTCACCTGCTGGATGTCCTTCTGCCCAAAGCAGACGACGTCGGGTTGGGTCAGGTGGAGCAGCTTGGCGACGACGGTGAGCACGCCGGTGAAATGGCCCGGTCGCGCGGCACCCTCCCATCGATCCGCCGTTGCGCCGGCCAGGACGCGGATCTCGGCGCCGGGCGGGTACATGGTTTCGACCGACGGCGCGAACAGCAGGTCGACGCCGCGCCCGGCGATGAGCGCCCGGTCCCGGGCCAGGTCGCGCGGATAGCGATCCAGGTCTTCGGCGGGACCGAACTGAAGCGGGTTGACGAAGACGCTCAAGACGACGGCGTCCGCGCGGCGGCGCGCCTCATCCAGGAGCGCGAGATGCCCCTGGTGCAGATGGCCCATCGTCGGCACGAAGCCCACCCGCCGGCCCGCGCTGCGCTGCGCGTCCCCCCACGCGCGGAGCCGGGGGATCGACGACGTCTCCTGCATCGGGCCGCCGGCGTTAGTCGAAACTGTGTTCGGCACCGGGATAGCGACCGTGGCGCACGTCGTCGGCATAGAGGCGCGCCGCCGAGCGGACCTGGTCGGCGAGCTTCGCGAACCGCCGGAGGAACTTCGGGTTGAACGTCTCGTTGAGGCCGAGCATGTCGTGCAGGACGAGGACCTGTCCGTCGCACGCGGGGCCCGCGCCGATACCGATGGTGGGAATCGTGAGGGCCTGGGTGATCCGCTGGGCGAGCGGCGCCGGGGTCAGCTCGAGCACCAATCCGAAGGCTCCGGCGTCCTCCAGGTCGCGCGCGTCCTCCAGCATCCGGTCCGCGGCGGCCGCGTCGCGCCCCTGCACCCGGTACCCGCCGAGCGCGTGCACCGACTGCGGCGTGAGGCCGAGGTGGCCCATGACCGGGATCCCCCGCTCCACCAACGCCCGCACCGTCGGCACCATCGGCCGCCCGCCCTCGAGCTTCACTCCCTGGGCGCCCGTTTCCATGAGCATGTGGCCGGCGTTGCGAATGGCGTCCTCGACCGAGACCTGATACGAGAGGAACGGCAGGTCGACCAACAGCAGCGCCTCCGGCGCGCCGCGGCGAACCGCGCGAGCGTGGTAGACCAGCTGGTCGACGGTGACGCCCAACGTGGTTTCCCGTCCGGCCACGACCTGGTTGACCGAGTCGCCCACGAGCAGGACGTCCACCTCGGGACCGATGAGGCGCGCGAAGGTGGCGTCGTAGCAGGTGAGCATGACGATCTTCCGGCGCGCCGCCTTCATGCCAGCGAGGTCGAGCGGAGTGCGGGGACGGCCGTCAGGGTTCATGCGCGGGCAAGCTCCGAGAGCTCTCGCAGCCAGAAGTCGCGGTGCGGAAGCTCGGGGTGAGGGATAACGAGGTCCGGCTCGTGGATGCGGCGATCTCCGAAGGCCACGATATCGAGATCGAGCGTGCGGGGCCCCCAGCGCTCGGCGCGGACCCGCCCGCGCGCGTGTTCGATCGCTTGCAGGGCCGCGAGCAACGGCCGTGGATCGAGATCGGTCTCGAGCAAGACCATCTGATTCAAATAGGGCGGCTGCGGGGCGTCACCCAGCGGCGCCGTCTCCTCGACGGCCGAGGCGGCGATGAGCCGCGTCCCCGGGAGGCGCGCGATCGCGTCTCGGGCGGCCGCGAGGTGCGCGGCTCGATCGCCGAGGTTGCTGCCCAGGGCAACGAACACGTGCTCCGTCGCCACGACGGTCACGCTCCTACCGCGAAGTGGCGTGCGATGCGTTGCAGATGGGAGGCGACCGCCTCGAGCTCGCGGATCGCGGACTCGAGATCGGACTGCCCTCGCGCGGCCTCGCTCGCTTGCTGCGCGAGGGTATCGGTCTGGACTCGGGTACGGGCCGAGACCGCCGCCACCTGCTCGATCCGCCCGGTGAGCTGCTCGAACGCCGACTGCTGCGCCGCCGCGGCCTCCGCGATCTGCTGCGCGCGGGTGCCGGCTTCCATCGTCGCCTGGAGGATCGCCTCGAGCGCCTGGCCCGCCGCGGCGCTCAACTCCTCGACGTCGGCCACGGTTTCCTCGCCCCGCGTCATCTCCCGGGCGACGCTCGCCACCTGGGCTCCGATTTCGGCCACGAGCGCGGAGCTTTCGCGGGTCACCTCGAGCGCCTGTACCGCGAGCGCACGCACTTCGTCCGCCACCACCGCGAACCCGCGGCCCTCGCGTCCGGCCCGGGCCGCCTCGATCGCGGCGTTGAGAGCGATGAGGTTGGTGAGGTCCGCGATCTCCCGGATGGTTCCCAGGAACCCCGTGATTCGCCGCGTGACGCCGCCCAGCGCGGTGACCTGCGCCGAGCTGTCGCTCACGAACTGCTTGAGCTCGACGAGGCGTCCGACCGCCCCGGCGATAACGGCGCGATTCCGATCGGCCACTTCGGAGGCGCGCTGGCTCGCGTCGGCGGACTTGCGTCCCTCGACCGCCATGTCGCGGGACACCCGCGACAGCGCGGTCGTGGCCTCGAGACCCTGGGCGGCCGCCGCGCTCTGCTCGCCCATGCTGTCGCGCATGGCCAGCGACGCCTCGGCGAGCGCCGCGGCCGTCGTGCGCAGCGCGTCCGTGACCCGGGCGAGCCCGCTCACCTGAGCCCCGATCTGGTCCACCGTGCTCACGAGCGGTCGCCGCAGCTCAGCGATGTGAATCGCCGTGGCGACGTGGGTCGTGATGGTGGCCATGGTGACGAGATCGCGACCGCCATAGGTCCGGCGCTTGTGGTGCTCCAACTCGATCGTGCCGAGGATCTCATCGCCGAAGCGAATCGGGTAGACCACGAGACTCCGCACATCGGGCATCGGCTCGGTGATTCGGGGATCGTTGGCGGTGTCCCCCACCACCGCGGGGGCACCATCGGTAACGACCTGCCGCCGGAGCGGATCGACCGCCCGGGACGGCTCGATCCGATTGGGGCGCCCGAACGCCCCCCGGAACGCGAGCACCGGATCCGCGCCGGTGACGCGGTAGATCCGGAAGTCGCCCCAGTCGAGCAGACGATGCGCCAAGCGCTCGATCTGCGCGAACGACTCGCCCAGCTGCGCGTTCCCCAAAACCGTGCTCTCGAGCTGATGCACCTTGTTCAAGTCTTCGGCGGCGATCGCTTCCTCGAGGATCCGCTTGGTCAGAAGCCCGAGCCCGCCCAGCACGAGGAACACGGCCAGCCAGCCGGTCGGCGCCAGCAGGTGGAGCGCACCGACGACTACGATCGTCCCCACCACCGTCAAGAGGTAAGAGATGATCTCCCAGCGAAGGATCAGCACCTGCTCAGCGGCTTCGAGCTTGTCGCGCACCAGCAGCGTGAAATAGAAGAGCGCGCGGGTCGCGAGGAAATACACGCCAACCAGGGTGAACGCGGCGGGGAGAAAGTCGAGCGACAGCTCTGACACGTGCGTCGCGCGAAGGACGGCCATGTAACAGCCGTAGGCCGTCACCAGCGCGACCGTCTCCCGGCCCGCGTTGATCCACGCGGCGCGGGAGGGCTTGCGGACCCACAGGACATCGCTCAATACGATGCCGGTGCTCAAGGCCGCCACCGCCGACGAGAGCGGGAGCGTAAGGGCGCCGACCAGCGCGGGAATGCCGCTCTGAGTCAGGTAGGAATACTTGCTGAGGCGCACCGGACCGATGCGGAGAGCCATCACCATGACGGCGAGCGCCAGCGTCGGGATCAGCAGACCCGTCCAGCGACGGTCGGTCACGAGCACGACGGCGCCGAGCGTGACGCCCCCCACGAGCATGACTTGGGCGTAGCCCCCGATGAGCCGCGACACGCGGACCATCATCGGGAGGCCGCCACGCCGTCCACCGCCTCGCGGAGCGAGCGCAGAAAGCGCACCGCCGCGCCGACGCCCCCACGTCCGAGCGCGTCGACCAGAGCGCTGCCGACCACCACGCCGTCGGCGAGCCCCGCCACCGTAGTCGCCTGCGCCGGCGTCGAGATCCCGAAGCCGACGGCCAGCGGCAGCGGGGTCGCTGCTCGCACCCGGGCGATCGTGCCCGGGAGATCGGGAGCCAGCGCGCTGCTGGCGCCGGTGACGCCGAGCCGGGCCACGAGATAGATGAAGCCGCCCGCGCCCGCCACAGCCTCCGTGAGGCGCGCCGGACGGGTCGTGGGCGCGACCAGGCGGATCAAGTCGAGCCGGCTGGCCTGGACCGCGCGCTCGACGTTGGCGTCGCTGCCAGCCGGCAGATCGGTGAGGAGCAGGCCGGCCACGCCCAGCCGCTCGGCGTCCCGCAAGAAGCGCTCGAGCCCGTAGCGAAGAATCGGGTTGAGGTAGCTGAACACGACCACGGGGCGCTCCAGCTCCGCCCGCGCGATGAGATCGAGCGTACCGGCCAGGGTCATCCCTTGCCGGAGCGCCTCGAAGGTCGAGCGCTGGATGGTCGGCCCGTCGGCGAGCGGATCGCTGAAGGGCACGCCCACCTCGATGATGTCGGAGTCGGCCGCGACTGCCCGGATCGCCGCGAGACTGGCCTCGGCGGTGGGGTAGCCCGCCGTCAGATAGGGAATCAGCGCGGTCCTGCCCGTCGTGCGGAGTCGGCTCCAGGCAGTGTCGAGGGGGGAGTCAGACAAAGTAGTCGCCGACGGTCAGCCCGTAGCGGGTGGGGTTGGTGACTTTGACGATGGAGCGGAGAAAGCCACCGCCCGCATCTCGCTCCGCCAAGTTGACCAGCGTGCCCGGCGGAGGAATGGAGCTGCCGTCGTCTCCGATGGCGAGACGAACCAGTGGTCGATTGAGCGCCGCGCCGTCGGGGTTCGGCGCGGCCACGATCCCGACCTCGAAGGTGTCGAGGATGACGCACGTGCCCACGGGGTACACGCCGATGAGGTTGATGAGCGCCTTGACCAGGACCGGGTCGTAGCCCCGTTTCGGATTCTCCCACATCTCCCGCAAGACCTGATCGGGCTCGATCGGCACCGTCTGGTAACTGCGCCGCGTCGTCGCCGCATCGAAGCCGTCGGCCACCGACACGATGCGGGAGAAGATCGCGAGCGAGCGCGGACGGATGTTCCTGGGGTAGCCGGTGAGGTCCTGCTTCATGTGGTGCTCGTAGGCCACCAGGATGGAGCGATAGGGAATTTCATCGTAGCCCCGCAACCCGAACAGCGTCAGCGCGCCCTGCCACGGGTGCCCCTGCATCACCTGCCATTCGTTGTCGTCGAGGCCGGTGGTCTTGTTGAGGATGTCGATCGGGACCCGGGCCTTGCCCACGTCGTGCAGCAACGCCGTCATCCCGAGGTCGTAGAGCTGGAGCTTGGAGAAGCCCAGCTTCTTCCCGAGCGCCACGGCGAAAATGCACACGTTCACTGAGTGGGTGAACGTGTACTCGTCGTAGTCGCGAATGGTCGTCAGTCCGACGAGCGAGGTCTCGTTGTTGAGGACCTGGTCGACGATCATCTGCACCGCGCGCTTCACCCGTTTGACGCTGGTCGCCCGGCCGAGGCGGATCCCGGTGATGACTTCCTTGGTGACGGCGACCCCCTGGCTGTACGTCCGCTTGGCGACCTCCCGCGCTTCCTCGGACTCCCGCAATCCTTCCTGCTGCGGAACCGCGCGCTCCAGCTCGAGGTGCTGCACCCCACCCTCACTCATCCGGCGTTGCAGCTCGTCCAAGAGATCGTCGGTGCTGCCTCGGCCCGACAGACTCAGCAGCAGACTCAGGAAGATCTGCCATTCGCGACGGTCGGCGCCCTTCTGCACCCGCAGCGTGCCGATCTCGAAGGCGCGGAATGTCGTGAGGATGTGGCTGAACGAGGCGTAGTTGTCGAGCTCGAGGCGCAGCCGAGTCGAGTTGATGAAGATGAAATCGCCGGCGAGACGCACGTCGACGTCGCCCTCCGCCTGGCTCAGCGCCTCGGCCGAGGCCTCCAGATCGTAGAGGGCCTTCTGCACGGTGGCGTTTTCGACGGGATAGAGTTTCAGGCTCCGAAGCGCGGCGTACAGCTCGAGCAGGAGCCCCCGGCCGGCGTGGCGGAGGCGCGCGTCCTGCGCCGGGCCGCCGTCGGGCGATCCGCGCGCGGCGTCCTGAGATTGAGGGGTCACGCCGCTGACTCGCGCAGCGCGCGGTTGACGGCGTTGCGGACCACGAGATCCTTGTCGTCGGCGGCCTGGTTGAGCACGTCCCGCGCCTCGGGTGTGCGGATCTTGCCGATGGCGATGGCGGCACACGCGCGGGTGTCGGACGACTGCTTGAGCTTGAGCAGACCGCGCGGAAGCAGAATGGCGCTCAGCGTGCGCAGCGCCGGCGCGCCCGCGATGGCGCCGTAGGCCTCGAAGAACGCCATCTTTTCGGTCAGGTCCAGCTCCTTCACCGCCTTCCCCATCACGACGGCTTCGATCCGCCGGAGCGCGCCCTTGTAGCCGCGGGCGCCGACCACTCGCACTGCCGCGAGCCGCACGGCGCGGTCCTCGTCCTCGATGGCCCGGTCGATGTGGGTGAGAGCGCCAGGCGTGCCGATTTTCTCCAACGCCTGGACGGTCGCGAGCCGCACCGCGGCGTCGCCATGGGAGACCAGCTCCCCCAGACCGGGTACGGCTTGCTGCAGGGTGAGCCGCCCGCAGAGCGCCACGACCGCCGGGAGCGAGTCGCCCGGCGGCTCCCGCAGCAGTCGCATCGTCTCCGTGGGATGCGCCGTCGCCAAACGGTCGACCGTAGCCTCGAGCAGCCCGCGTACCGCGGAGCTGGTGAGGCGCGGGAGCGCATCGATCAGGGAGCCGAGGGCCGACGGCCGGAGCTCGCGGAGCACCTCGGTCACGTCCTCGTCGGCGGGCACGGCCGCGCCCTCGTCGAGCGACTGGACTAGCTGAGTCACGATCGAGGGCTGGCTCAAGCGGACCTCGAAGTCGCGGAGCCGCTGGCGCTGCTCCTCGGTCAGGTCCTTCACCCGCGAGCCGATGAGGCGCGTCTCTCGCAATACCGCGGCGACGGTCCGGAACTCGCCTTTGTTGAGCAGATTCGGGAAGAGCATCTCCAGGATGCCGATGATCTCGAGCCGCACCGGGCCCTCCGGTTGAAGCTCGAGCAGATCGAACAACCCGTGCAACGCGGACAGCCGCGCATCCCGGGCGTATTCCTCCTCCATCTGCTTCGCGACGTAGTTGATCTCGGCTTCCTCGAGGAAGTAGAGCGTGGAATCGAAGTCCTCGATGTCCACGATCCCCTTGGGACGGGGCGGTGCTTCCTCCTTCACTTGGCCGTGCCGTTCCTCCGGCGTGACCGCCGTCGCCTCGGCGCCGCCGCCCACCACCTCGAGCGATCCCTCGATGTGGTCGCCTTCGCCGAAGAAGTCGATGAAGTGGTAGTTGATGAGGTGGAAGTCGCGCTCCCAGAGCAGCGTCATCAGATCGTCCCCCGCCTCGGCCGGCAGGAAGCGGACCCGATTGAGCAGCTCCAGAAATTCCACCAGCTCGTGCTCCTCGGCTCCCTTCCGGATGGTGAGCACGCGCATCCCGTCCTTGTACAGCATCCAGGCGAGCGATTCCGCCTTGTTGATCTGGCTGTAGACCACCTCTTCTTCCCAACGCAGCTCGGTCTCCCCCACATTCAACACCAGCTCATCGACGGCGTTCCAGATGGGCGTCGTGGCCGCTCGCACGTTCTGCGCGGCGCGCTGATGAATCGGATTGTTGGGGAGGTACATCTGGAACGCGCGGAGGGCCTTGACCAGCGTCTGGAACAGCTCCGTGACGTGGCTGGGCAGCAGCAGCGCGGGCGAGGGCGCGCCTGCGGTCACGCGGAGCCTCCGAGCAGCGCGGCCACGTGGGCGACGTCTTTGTCGCCGCGGCCGCTGAGACAGACCAGCACCAGATCGTCGGCGGCCCAGCGCGAGCGCACCCGCGTCACCCAGGCGAACGCGTGCGCGGTCTCGAGCGCGGGGATGATGCCCTCGGCGCGGCAAACCCGCTGGAATGCGGCGAGGGCCTCGGCATCGGTGGCCGACTCGTAGCGCACGCGCCCCGTATCGCGCAGCCAACTGTGCTCGGGGCCGACGCCCGGATAGTCGAGCCCCGCGGAAACCGAGTGCGCCGGCGCGACCTGGCCGTCGGCATCCTGGAGCAGATAACTCAGGCTCCCGTGCAGCACGCCGGGTCGCCCGGCCCCGAGCGTGGCACTGTGGTGCCCGCTCGCGATCCCCTCACCGGCGGCCTCGACGCCCACCAACTCGACGTCGGCGTCGTCCAGAAAGCCCGCGAAGATCCCCATCGCGTTCGAGCCGCCGCCGACGCACGCCACCACGGTGCGCGGCAGGCGGCCGGCACGAGCCAGCACTTGCGCCCTGGCTTCGCGGCCGATCACGGATTGGAAATCCCGCACCATCCGGGGATAGGGATCGGGACCCACCACCGAGCCGATGATGTAATGCGTCGTCGGCACGCTGCTGACCCAGTCGCGCAGCGCTTCGTTCGTGGCGTCCTTGAGCGTGCGGGTGCCGGATTCGACGGGGATGACGGTCGCGCCGAGCAGGCGCATCCGGTAGACGTTGAGCGCCTGCCGCTGCACGTCCTCGGCGCCCATGTACACCACACACTCGAGCCCGAAGCGCGCGGAGATCGTCGCGGTTGCAACACCGTGCTGACCCGCGCCGGTTTCGGCGATGATCCGCCGCTTGCCCATCCGACGCGCCAGCAACGCCTGGCCGACCGTGTTGTTGATCTTGTGGGCGCCGGTGTGGTTGAGATCCTCGCGCTTGAGTAGGACGCGGGCACCGACCTCCGCGCTCAGCCGCTCGGCCTCCGAGAGCGGCGTCGGTCGCCCCACGTAGTCGCGCAGGATGGTCTCGAACTCGGCCCAGAAGGTGGGATCGCCGCGCACGCCGTCGTACAGCGCCGCGAGCTCATCGAGCGCGGCGACGAGGGTCTCCGGTACGTAGCGTCCCCCATACGGACCGAACCGGCCGCGGACTGCGCGTTCAGGCGACTGGGCTAAGGCCACGAACAGCCTCCAGAAACCGAGCGAGCTTGTGCGAGTCCTTGATACCGGGCTGGATCTCCACACCGGAACTTACATCGACCGCATCCGGCCTCACGAGCCCCACCGCGTCGGCGACGGTCTCGGCTCGGAGGCCGCCGGCGAGGACCATCCGCCCGCGCAGTTGCTCCCGGGCTCGAGCGCCGAGGGCGAGCGGCAGCGCCACGCCGGTCCCCCCGTCCGCATGCGGGACCCGCGGCTCCACCAGTACGGCGTCGGCGGCAGTCTCCGCCTCGGACAGCGCGTCGAGATCGGGCGGTGCCTCCAGTCGTACGACTCGCCAGACGACCAATCCGGCGCGCCGAAGCGACGCGGCGTCATCCGCCGCATAGGGTCCGTGGAGCTGCGCGCCCCGCAGTCCGGTGCGGTCGCGAAGCCGTAGGATATCGTCCACCGGCTGCCTCCCGAAGACGCCGAACACGGGCCGGCCATCGGCCGCCGCGACGATGGCCGCGGCCTGGGCCTCGCTCACGACGCGCGGCCCGCCGGCGAACACGACGCCGAGATAGTCGGCTCCGCCGGCGACGGCCTGGGCCGCGTCCGCCGAGCGGGTGAGCCCGCAGACCTTTACCTCAACGGCCACGGCGGCGCACTCCCGCGAACGCCCCGACCTGCGCGGCGGGATCCTCCGCCGCCGACAACGCCGTCCCCACCAGTACGCCGTCGGCACCGGCGGCCGCCGCCCGCTCGACGTCCGCCACGGTGGTCATCCCACTCTCCGCGATGGCGATGCGATCCCGAGGCACCGCACCGAGCAAGGACCAGGCGGCCGCCACGTCGATGCGGAAGGTGTCGAGGTCGCGGCTATTGATCCCGATCAGCTTGGCGCCGGCGGTGAGCGCCGCGTCCAGCTCCGCCGCGGTGTGCACCTCCACCAGTGCGTCGAGGCCGGCAGCCCAAGCGAACCCCAGCAGCTCGAGCAGCCGGCGACCGGGCAGCGCGCGGACAATCAGCAACACCGCCGACGCGCCGGCCGCCCGGGCCTCCAGAATTTGGGCCTCATCGAGAATGAAGTCTTTCCGGAGTATCGGCAGGCTCACGCGCGCGGCCACGGCCTCGAGGTCATGGAGCGAGCCGCCGAAGAATGGACCGTCGGTCAGCACGGAGACCGCTGCGGCGCCATGCCGGGCGTAGCGGTCCGCGCGCTCCGCTGGATCCAGGCTTTCGCGAATGGCGCCGGCCGACGGCGATTTTCGCTTCACCTCGGCGACCAACGCGAGCCGATCGGGAACGAACACGGCGCGAAAGGAGGGTGGCGACGGCGCGCGGGCCGCGGCGCGCTCCAAGTCGGCCGCGCGTGCGCGCAGCGCGCTCAGGCTGGCGCGGGTGGTTTCGAGGATTTGCGTGAGAGTCGTGGCCATCTTGCCCTTCGGCCAGTCTTCGGGTATTGTTATTCGGGCTCTATTCGGTCGCCTCAGCGCACCCGGGAGACGCGGCATGCCGCTCACCAAACGCCAGAGTGAAATCCTGTCCTATCTCCAGAATCACATCCAGGACCGCGGGTACGCCCCGAGCTTCGAGGAGATCGCGGAGAAGTTCGGATTTCAGTCGCTTGCCACCGTGCACGAGCACCTCACGAACTTGGAGCGGAAGGGGTACATCCGCCGCTCGTACAACGAAAGTCGCGCCATCGAGGTCCTACCCCCGCGCGGCACCGCCGTGGCCACGGAAATTCCGTTGCTCGGAAAAGTGGCGGCGGGCACGCCCATCGAAGCCTTGATGCAGCAGGAGTCGCTCGCGGTGCCAGACACCATGCTCCCGCGTCGAGGGCCCAACTATGCGCTCAAGGTCACGGGCAATTCGATGATCGACGAGCACATCGTC
>DATHMJ010000228.1:0-2623 GCA_035487215.1 Gemmatimonadales bacterium | reverse complement strand
CCATGGACGATTTCCTCGTCGATCGAGGTGCACAGGGTCTTGGGGAACCCGTACAGGCCCTTGAAGGAGGGGGTAGCGCCAGGGTGCTTCCGGATGAACGCCTCCGCGGCGGCATCCAGCTCTTCGGTTGTGACGCCCGGCCGCACCAATTCTCCCATGCGCGCCAGCGCGCCGGCCACGATCTGACCAGCGCGGGCCATGATGTCGATCTCGCGAGGGGACTTGAGCGTGATCATGCGCCGTTGAGTGCCCGGCGTACCCGGTCGGCCACCTCGTCGACCGCGCCCACGGCTGGCACACGCCGCACGAGGCCGCGGGCGTCGTACCAGGCCAGGACTGGAGCGGTCTGCTCGCGATAGGCGCGGAGTCGGGTCGCCACGGCTGCGGGATCGTCGTCGGCCCGGCCCTCGACGCCGCGGCGCTTATCGAGGCGTCCCAGGATCTCTTGGTCGCCCACGTCGAAGAAGAGAACGGCGTCGAGCTTTCGTCCCTGCTCCGCCAGCAATCGGTCGACGCCCTCGGCCTGCGGAACGGTTCGCACCACCCCGTCGAACACGACGCCGAGCGCCGCGCCGGGACGGGCCAGCTCCTCGCGCACGACGCCAAGGATGATGTCGTCGCTCACGAGATTCCCGGCCTCCATCACGGCTTTGGCCTGCTGTCCCAGCGGCGTGCCTCGCTTGACCGCGTCCCGGAGCAGGTCGCCCGTGGCGAACTTGGGCAGGCCCAGCCGCTTGGCGAGAATGGCGCCCTGGGTGCCTTTGCCGGCACCTGGAGGGCCCATAAGAAGGATGTGCACGGGGATGTCCGGAGGAGTGCTACATGAACCGCTGCTGCCGGCCGCGGAACTTCACCCGCCCCGTCTTCATGAAGCCGTCGTACTTCCGGAGCGTGCGATGCTGCTCCACCTGGGCGATCGTATCCAGAAGCACGCCCACGACGATGAGGACCGAGGTGCCGCCGAAGTGGGTCTGGATGCCGACGCGCTGCGAGATGATGATCGGCAGCAGGGCGATGAAGGCCAGGAAGAGCGCCCCGGGCAACGTCACCCGCGCGAGCACCGCGTCGATGTAATCGGCCGTGCTGGCGCCGGGCTTCACGCCGGGGATGAAGCCGCCCTGCTTCTTCAGGTTCTCCGCCAGGTCCACCGAGTTGAAGATGATGGACGTGTAGAAGTAGCTGAAGATCACGATCAAGACCGCGAACGTCAGATCGTAGGGGAGGTCACCGGGCGTGAAGAAGCTCGCGATGTCCTGGAGCCACGGGTTCTTGGTGAAGCTGGCGATCGTCCCGGGGACGATGATGATCGTCTGGGCGAAGATGATCGGCATCACGCCCGCCGTGATGAGGCGGATCGGGATGAAGGTCTTCTGCCCTTCGCGGATGCGTCCGCGGCCCATCACCTTGCGTGGGATCTGGATCGGAATCCGGCGGGCCGCGATCGTCATGGCCACTACCACGCCGATCACGCCGATGACGACGGCCACGTAAAAGGCCGCGCCGAGGGGCGACACGATCCCGCCCTTGATGAAGTTGGCCAGCTCGACGGTCGAGGGCCACAGGCGCTCGAGAATCGAGAACGTGATGAGCAAGCTCATGCCGTTCCCGATGCCGCGCTCGGTGATCTGCTCGCCCAGCCACATGACGAAGATGGCGCCGGCCGTCAGGGTCACGACCATGATCAGGCGCGAGGCGAATCCGGGATTGGGAATCGCGCCCGGGATGGACTCGGTGAACAGCGCGAAGGTGTAGGCCTGGGACAGCGAGATGAACACGGTGAGGTACCGCGTCCACTGGGTGATCTTCTTCCGGCCCTCCTCGTCCTTTTGGAGCTTGCCCACCGACGGCACGATGCCGCCCGCGAGCTGGAAGATGATGGACGCCGAGATGTAGGGCATGATCCCGAGCGCGAACACCGTCGCTCGGGAGAGTCCGCCGCCCAGCGTGTCGTACAGCCCGAAGAATCCGGCGGCGCCGGAGTTCCGGATGAAGTCGGCGAGCGCGGTGACGTTGACGCCCGGAGCGGCGATGTGCGCGCCGATCCGGTAGATCACCAGCGCCAGCAGTGTGAACAGGAGTTTCCGCTTCAGCTCGTCGTCGATCGCGAGCGTCGGAACGCGCGGTTCGGTCACTTAGGACTCGATGGTTCCGCCGGCGGCCTCGAGCTTGGCGCGCGCCGAGGCAGAGAGCGAAAGCCCCTGCACCGTGTACGCGCGATCGGCGTCCCCGGTAGCCAGCAGCTTCACGGGAGCGTCGCGCTTGCCGATGAGACCCGCGGCAAAGAGCGTTTCGGGATTGACGACCTGGCCCGTCACCTTGCTCAACTGCCGCAGGTTGACGGCCTGGGCCGTGACCTTGAACGGATTGGTGAAGCCCCGCTTGGGCAGACGCCGGTAGAGCGGCATCTGGCCGCCCTCAAAGCCGGGGTTCGTCGAGCCACCCGTCCGGGCCTTGTGGCCCTTGTGGCCCTTGCCCGACGTCTTGCCCAGCCCCGACCCGGGGCCTCGACCCACTCGCTTCCGCGACGGCGCCGATCCGGCGGCGGGACGGAGGGTGGAGAGGGTGATCGTCGGGGTCTTGGTCTGTTCCGCCATCACTTCTCCTTGGCCGGCGACACCTCGAC
>DATHMJ010000227.1:0-4466 GCA_035487215.1 Gemmatimonadales bacterium | reverse complement strand
ACGCCGCCGCGATCGCGGGCTCCTCGGCCGCCACGGTCCACCGTTCCCCCGGAAACATCGCGCCCACGTCCCGAGGCAGGGCAAACCGTACCCGAGCCGCCCGGTTCTTCTTGTCGGCGCCCATGGCCGCCAGGAGCTGCGCCCGGGGAAGGGCTTGCTCCAGCCGGACTGGGAGTCCCAGGCGCCCAAGCAGCCTGGCCACGTCGGCCCCGAGGCCCGGTCGCCCGATGCCCATCGTCTCGGCCAGCTCGCATTCGGCCACAAGGCCGAGCGCGACCGCCTCTCCGTGGGCGAGGGCATAGCCGGAGGCGTGCTCGACCGCGTGCGCGACCGTATGACCCGCGTTCAGGATCGCGCGGCGCCCTTCCTCCCGTTCGTCCTCGCCGACGACGGCCGCCTTGATCTCGACGCTTCGGCGCACCAGCGTCGCGAGCGTGGCCTCGTCCCGGCGGGCGATGGCGTCGGCGGAAGCGCCCAGCCAAGCGAAGTACTCCGCGTCGGCAATCAGGCCGTGTTTCACCGCCTCCGCGAGTCCGGCGCGGTACTCCCGCTCCGGCAGCGTTCGGAGGACGAGGGGATCGGCGACGACGGCGACCGGCGGATGAAATGCCCCGATCAGGTTTTTCCCGTGGGGCGTGTCGACGCCGGTCTTTCCGCCGACCGACGCATCCAGCATCGCGAGCAGGGTGGTCGGCACCTGGAGATAAGGAATTCCTCGCAGGTACGTCGCCGCGACGAATCCTGCGAGGTCGCCGATCACGCCGCCGCCCAGCGCGACGATGGCGCTGTCCCGCCCGAATCCGCGCTCGAGCAGCTGATCCGAGAGCGCGCTCCACTGCGCCCGACTCTTGGTTTTTTCGCCGGCCGGAACGACCAGCTCGGCGGCAAATGCGGGCAAGTCCGGCTCGCGGGCCGCCGAGCGCCACGGCATGGGTCCGTTCCGGTACGCGTCGAACAGGGGACCCACGGTGGACTCGGTCACGAGCGCGAGCGCGCGCCCTCCTGCGTGGGCCGCCGTCACCTCACGCAGTCGGCCGAGCGCGCCGGGCTCGACTTGCACCGGATAGGTACCGAGGGCGTGGCGGACCGTCACCATGCCACGTCACCCACGCCCGCTCGGTGGTTTGCCAGCCGCGCGACCGTGAACAGCAGGTCGGACAACCGATTCAGGTAGACGAGAAACAGCTCGGGGACCTCGTTCTCGCGCGCGAGCGTTACCACGCTCCGCTCGGCCCGCCGGCAGACGGTCCGGGCCAAGTGGAGTGCGGCCGCCTTGGGCGCGCCGCCTGGCAGGATGAACGCCTTGAGCGGTCCGATCTCCTGGTCGGCGGCGTCCATGACCAGCTCGAACTCGCGAATGCGCTCGGATGACACGTACGCTCGCTCCAAGGCCTTCGCGACCTTAGCCGGCTCGGGCGACGCCAGGTGCCCGCCAATGGCGAACAGATCGCGCTGGACGGACTCCAGCAGGGGGTCGGCCAGGTCGGTGGGCGAGGTGGCGCGGGCCAGACCGATTGCCGCGTTCAACTCATCCACGTCGCCGTAGGCGGCGACTCGGGGGTGATCCTTTGGAACCCGGCCGCCACCGAACAGGCCGGTGGTGCCGGTGTCGCCGGTGCGGGTGTAGATCGGCATGGCTGTAAAGGTATCAGAACGGCTGCTTCGGACCACCGCTGTATATTTCCGCGTTTCGCCTCATGACTTCTACGGACGGACAATGTCTGAGCACGACCTGCGCGACATCGCCATCATCGGCGGCGGGCCAACCGGCCTGTTCGCCGCCTTTTACGCGGGTATGCGCGCCGCCACGGTGCGCATCATCGACGCCCTCCCCGCGCTCGGTGGCCAACTGCAGGCCCTGTACCCCGAGAAGTACATCTTCGACGTCGCCGGTTTCCCCAAGATCCTGGCGAAAGACCTCGTCTCCGGCATGGTGGAGCAGGCACTCCAGTTCGGCGCGCCTACGCACCTGGGCGAGATCGTCACGGGGCTCCGCCGAGGCGAGGACAGCGGGAAGAGTCACTTTCTGCTCGAGACCACGGTCGGTGTGTACCCCAGCCGCACCGTGATCATCTGTGCGGGCATCGGCGCGTTCGAGCCACGGAAGCTCGGGATCGAGGGGGAGGAGCGCTACGAGGAGAAGGGCCTCTACTTCAAGGTCGTCGACCCGAAGGCATTCGCGGGCCGTAACGTGCTGCTGGTGGGTGGGGGCGACTCGGCGTTCGACTGGGCCGTGAATCTGCAGGGCATCGCCAAGTCGGTGCGGCTGATCCACCGGCGCGACCACTTCCGGGCGCACGGCGCGACCGTGAAGCAGGTGGAGGAGCTGTGCGCGGCGGGGCGGTGCGAGGTCCGGACGTTCTGGGAGGTGAAGGCGCTGCACGGCGCCGATCGGATCGAGCAGGTCACGATTGTCCAGAACAAGACCAAGGAGCAGGAGACGCTCGACGTCGACGCCGTCATCCCGCTCCTCGGCTTCCACTCCGATCTGGGCGCCATCAACGAGTGGGGCCTCGACACGGACAAGGCCGACATCAAGGTGGATCAGGTGATGGCCACCAACGTGCCGGGCATTTTCGCGGCGGGGGACGTGACCAGCTACCCCGGCAAGCTCAAGCTGATCGCGACGGGCGCGGCGGAGGCGTGCGTCGCGGTGAACAACGCGGTGCACTACATCAACCCGAAGATGAAGGTCAACCCCGGGCATTCGTCCAACCTGGCGATCTTCGGCCAGAAGGACGACTAACGGCTCGTCACAACATCTTCGGCCGCAAGAAAAAGCGGAGCACGCCCGCGCGAGCCGATACCCGGTCGAGCTCCACTCCCAGGACGCCGCTCTTGGGAAAATCCACCGCCATCCCTTTGGCGGTGCCGGTGAGCAGCATCGCGGCCAGCTCCTCGATCCACGGCGAGTGTCCCACGAGGGCCACCACGGCCTTGGCCTTTCGCTCTCCCACTACGGCATCCAACGCCTGCAGGTCGGGATCGGCCGCGAGTGCCGGGCAAGGGACCGGCGAGGCCAGGCCCAATGCCTGGGCCATCACCTCGGCGGTTTGGGCCGCTCGCAGCCAGGGGCTCGTGAGCACCAGCTCGGGAATGATGCCCGTGTCGCGCAGCGCCTTGGCGACCTTCGCGTGAACCTTGCGCCCCTTGTCGGTGAGGGGCCGCAGCGAGTCGTCGGGCCATCGGACGGGGTCGCGGTCGCCGGCGTCGGCGTGGCGCACCAGCAAGAGCAGCATCATCCCCCCTCTCGGTCGCGGAACATTCAGCGCCTTCCGCCCAGCCCTCTCGCGATATCCAGGACCAGACTGTCGATCACCGCTGCCATCGCCCCATTGCCGAGCGTGTGATGGTTCACCACGATGGCAAAAGTAATCCGCTTGCCGGTGGCCAAGTCGAGATAGCCGGCCAGGCTGTTGGCCCCCGTGAGGCTCCCCGGTTTTGCCGCGACCAGGCTATCCAGGGGCGTGCCGAGGAACCGGCGGCGCAACGAGCCACGGGAGCCCGACCGAGGCAGGGCGGCGTGGAACGCGTCCATGCCCGCGTGTCGGTGGGCGAACTGGAGCACGCCCACCAATGCCCGCGGCGTGACCCGATCGAGCCAGGATAGGCCCGAGGCGTCCACCAGCAAGAACTGCGTCGAATCGATTCCCGCCGAGTCGACCAGGAAACGCCGTTCGACGGCGAGTCCCTCGCTCCAGGACCCGCCCCGGCCGGAGCGGCGGCCGATCTGCTTGAGCAGCATTTCGGCGAACCAATTCTGACTGCTGTTCAGCACCGGGAAGATCCAGTCCCGGAACGGGCGGGACTCGACCTCGGCTAGCGCCGAGCCGGCACGCGCGGCGCGATACGCGCTCGAGTCGGTGGTCGACCGTACGCCGCCGTGCAAGGCCACCCCGACGTCCGCCAGAGCGGCAGCGAATGCCCATGCCGTGTACAGGTTCGGGTCGGGGAGCGCGAAGTGTTCGGTCCCGCCCGCGGCGCCCTGGGCCACCCGCCCTTCCGCGCGGATCCGGAGCGTGCCGGGATCGCGGAAGAAATCGAGGGTACCTCCCGTGTCGCCGGCAATGACGACTGTCCGGTTCTCGAGCGTGACGTCGCCCAGCTTGGGCAGGAACGTGATGCGCGCCGGCTCCCCTACGTTGCCGGGGCTCCAGACGATGTCCACGCTGTTGTCGTTGAACCCGAGTCCCGACACGGGGGCGGCGTACCACCAGTTGAGATCGTACGCCTCCCACGCGGGATGCACCGTCGTGGGCTCGAGCCAGCTTCCGTCTCCTATCACGTCGCCCGCGATGCCCCGAATACCGAGGGTCTTGAGCGAGTCCGCCAATCGGTGAAGCGGCGCGGCCGGATCGCTCTGACAGGCGAATGCCTGGGTCGTGTCCAGGCCGTAGCAGCGACGATCCATCGTGGGATCGCCGCGCCCGTAGAGGACGAGATCGCCTTGAACGATCCCGTTCGTC
>DATHMJ010000226.1:0-5245 GCA_035487215.1 Gemmatimonadales bacterium | reverse complement strand
GCCAGGCCGCGCGTCCACTCGCTGTTGGCGACGAGCACGGCCGCCGCACCCAGCAACGCCCGCGCCGTTCGCCGTTTCATCGCCGAGCGGTGCACCTGATGCTGAAGGACGAGAAGGTCCGCGCCGTGGAGCAGGATACCGAAGGGCGTGCCGACTCGTTCGCGGGTCCACTTGGCAGGGTACGCCGAGGGGTGGATGTCGCCGCACCAGATGAAGCGGGCCCTGTGGCTCCGAGCCAACACCGCGGCGCGCCGCGACCACAGCAGCAGCCCTTGGAGGGTGCGCAGCCGCTTGACCGGGAGGGGCAGCCGGTCGACAGGTGACGGCAGAGTTCCGTCGACGTCCGCTGCCTCGGGGTGGAAGCCGGTCGACACGACAATGCCCGGCGGGGGATAGCGCCGGGCGATCTCGTACATCCAGCGAGAGACGCCGCCTGCCATCGGGGGGAAGGCCAGCGTGAGCAGCAGGTCGGCCGGCACGAGTCCGGAGGCGGTCAGCGGAAGAGCGAGTACAACGGGCGTGGCGGCTGCGCCGATTCCTCATCTCCCGACCGAGCCGGGTCGGGCGATCGGACCTCGAGGACGGGCCGCTTCCCGGCGGCGGGACGCGCCACCAACACACTTTGCAGCAACGTGCTGAGCCGGTGCATGAGCGTGTGTTCGCCCAGGGCACGGCGCCGGGCGACCTCGGCGACCGCCGCCGCATCCTTCGGGCTCTCCAGCATCATTCGCACGAGCTCCTTCAGCTCACGCTCACCCCGGTAGAAGAGCACTTCGGTCTCCGGCGTGAAGTGACGCCGCAGGTCGGCGCTCTCGTCGACCGCCTGGGGCACCCCGATAGCCGCCAGCTCGAACAGGCGGCGGTTGCACCCTTCGCCCGCGAGCGTCGGATCCTCCCGGTGAATGTTGACGCCTACGAACGCGCCCGAATAGGCGCGGACGTAGTCCACCAGACCGAGCCGCTCACCTCGGCAGTAGTCGCGCAACGCCGTCCGCCGCCAGCCCGGACCCCACAGCGCAAGCCCGAAACCGACCAGCGTCGAGACGAATCGCTCACGATGGGGCGTCGCCCGCCCGGCGAACACGACGTTCGCGCGGAACTGATCCCGTGAGCGCATGGGACGATGGACCGAAGGGTCACATCCGTCCGGCAGATAGACTACCGGCGGGAGTCCGTTGCTGGCGAGCGAGTCTCTCGCCGCGCTGCTCCCCACGAACACGGCGTCATAGGACGTTCCGCTGGCCTGGAGTCCCGCGCACCGCGCGAGCGACATCTCGCCTGTTGCCCAGAGCACCCACCTCGCCGGGGACACGCGGCGCAGCGCGGCGATGACCTCCGGCTCGAGCGGCAGATCGTCCAGCACCAGCACGATGCTCGGGTCGTGCCGAGCCAGCGCCCGCCTCAATCGTGGGGCGAGTGTGGGGATACCGAGGAGCCGGCCCCAGCCGCGGCCGTAGTCCAGGTCGACCAGGTCTGCCTGGCAACCGAGCCGCTCCAGCGCGCGCCGATAGAGCTGCGGGTACGTGAACGACTCCGAACCGGCGGCCGCCACCAGGAGGACCCGGGCATCGAAGCGGGCAGGCATCAGCCGCGCCTCGGTGTGAGCAGGGCGATCGGGAGCACCACTTCCTCCGGCGAAACACCACCGTGCAAGAAGGCTCCCCGATAGCGGGCCTGGTATTCGCGGAGCTTGGTCGGGTACACGAAGAATCGGTCGCCGGTGGCGAGCAGCAGCCGAGTGCCCGGCGTTCTCGGTGGCAGTCCGAAGCTCGGCAGATCGTCCACCGTGAGCGCCGACTCGGGATCCTGGGCCCGCAGGTCGTCTCCGAACTTGTAGCGCAGGTTCGACGTCGTATCCCGCTTCGCGTACACCGTGGCCGGCGTGTGGCAGTGGATAGAACCGTGGTCGGTCGTCAGCAGCACCGGCACCCCACGGCGCTCGGCTTCGCGCAACGCGTCCCACAACGGGGACCGCTCGAACCAGGTACGCGTCAGGTTGCGAAGGGACGACGCGTCACGGGCGACTTCGTACAGGGTAAGGTTCTCGGTGCGGCCGTGCGTGAGCTGGTCGATGAAGTTGAACACCAGCGCGGTGACGCCGTCCTGGGCCAGATGGGCGGGAAGGCGCTTGAGCAGACTCTCGCCGTCCGCCGAGGTGAACACCTTCTCGTAGCGGACCGCCACCGGACGGCCACAGACGGCGCGAAGCTGCTCGACCAGGAACTCGGCTTCGTGCGCGTTCAGACTGGCCTCGTCCTGATCGACCCACCACTGGGGATACCGCACGGCCAGCTCCGCCGGGAACAAGCCGCTGAAGATCGAGTTCCTCGCGAACGGCGTCGCCGTAGGCAGAATCGAGAAATAGTGCGCCGTTTCGACGTCGAATCGCTGTGCGATCAGCGGCCGCAGCATCGCCCACTGATCGAGCCGGAGACAGTCCACGACCACGAGCATCGCGCGGCGGTGCGTGTCCAGCACCGGCCGAAGGAACTCCGCTCCGATATCGACGGAGAGCGGCGGCCGGTCGGTGCGCGCGTCGTGGAGCCAGCTGGCGTAGTTGCGCTTGAGGTATCGGGCAAAGTCGTCCCGCAGACTGTCCTGCAGGGTGCGGAGCGCGTCCTGCAGCCCCGGCTCCTCGGCCTGCCCGAGCCGGACCTCCCATTCCGCCAGCTCCACGACCAGCTCCACCCATTCGCGCCAGCCCATCGGGGAACCCCTGCGCGACTCCAACTCCCGGAAACGCGTGGCGAAGTCGCGGGAGAGGCGCTGCTGTCGGATCCGCTCCCCCTCGAGCAGGCGCGTCACGACCGACAGGATCTGCCGGGGGTTGACCGGCTTAGTGAGGTAGTCGGATACCTCGGCGCCGATCGCGTCACGGAGTGTGTCAGGCTCCTCGCTCTTGGTGACCATGACGACCGGGAGCGCGTGGTCCATCGCCCGGATGGACTGGAACAGCTCGAGGCCCCGCCGGCCAGGCATCTGCTCGTCCAGGAGCACAACCCCGTAGTTCTGCCGTTGGAGCAAGACCATGGCATCGTCGCCATGGGTGGCGGTTTCCACAGTGAATCCCTGCTCCTGGAGGAACAGGATGTGGGACATGAGGCTCTCGACCTCATCGTCCACCCAAAGGATGCTGCGGGGCCGGGTCATGTAGGAAAGGTACGGGCTGGGGTAGGGGCGCACAACGCGTGAGGCCAAGGACTTGGGCTACCATGGCCGCTCCGGCAGATCGCTGGCACGGGCTCCCGGCGCGTCCTACATTGACGCTCGTGACCCAGGTACTGCTGTCTCCGAACGTGCTGGTGGTCCGGTTCGGCTCCTTGGGGGACGTCTTGCTGACGACCCCCCTTTTGCGAGCTATCCGCCAGCAGCGTCCGGAGATGCGGGTCACCGTGCTCACGGAAAATCGCTACACACCCCTGCTGGCCGACAACCCCAGAGTCGATGACGTGATTGGGCTCTCGTCGAGCGATTCCCTGCTCCAGATCGGAGCGCGCCTTCGGTCCGGCCGATTCAGCCACCTCTTGGACCTGGAAAGCACATTCCG
Organism: Gemmatimonadales bacterium; assembly: GCA_035487215.1. Classification (GTDB taxonomy): domain Bacteria; phylum Gemmatimonadota; class Gemmatimonadetes; order Gemmatimonadales; family GWC2-71-9; genus DASQPE01. Next base: position 1,698 of record DATHMJ010000226.1, on the reverse strand, counting down.
GAGCAACCTCGTGCGGCTGCTCGTGCCCGGATCCTGGCGGGCGGCACCCCAGTACCGGGTCAGCCGGGAGGCCCTGGTTCGGACGAAGAAGAGCCTCTACCCGGACACCCTGGCGGTGGCCGAGCGCTACTTCAGCGCGGCAAGGGATCTTCGGGTGGTCTCCGACGGAGGCCCGGCCGAGTTCTTCCTGAATCCCGAAGCCGAGGAATGGGCCGATGCCTGGCTCACCAAGGTGAACGTGGGGAACCAGCGTCCGTTCGTGGCCTTTGCGCCGAGTGCCGCCCAGGCAACCAAGCGATGGCCGCCGCAGCATTGGGTGCGATTGATTCGACGAGTCATCGGGACGGGCGCGGGAGCGGTGCTGGTGGGCGGTCCCGACGATGCCAAACTGACCGGGGCCATCGCGGCGCGCTGCGGCGCCGAGGCGGTCAACGGCGCGGGCGTGCTGTCGCTCCAGGGGGCCGGTGCCGTGCTCAAGCGGGCCGCGGCGCTCGTGACTGGTCACACTGGTGCCATGTACCTCGCGGCGGCGCTCGGCCGGCCGCTGGTCGCGTTGTTCGGCCCGACGGTGCGGGCGTTTGGTTACCATCCTTACAATGCCGAGCACTCGATCGTGCTCGAGCGCGACCTCCCATGCAGGCCCTGCTCGGTTTCGGGAGGAGACGAATGTCCCTTGGGACATCACTCCTGTCTCCAGGAAATTCAGCCGGATATCGTCTACGCGGCCCTTTGCCGGGTGCTCGCGTGAGTTGGGCCGGGCCCCTCCTCGGACTGCTGCCTCGAACTGCACGGGGACCCAAGCGGGACGGCGTCTTCGCGCTCTGGCTCACGGTTCGAGTGGCGGAGGATCTCTTCGCCGACCCGCCTCCGGCGGAACGAGCCCACCGCCGCCGAGTTGCGGCCTTGGGCCATCGGCTTTCGAGCCTGATGATTCCGACGCCGCTGCGGCGCGCGCTCACCGGCGCGGTGACTGACCTCGATCGGGCCGACCCGGCCGCAGCGGCGCGCGTGCTCAGCCAATTGGTGGCGCCCGCCCGCGAGGGTGCCGGCCCCGACGCCGGGGACGCTCTCGCCGAAGCCGCTCGATCCGCCCGCTCCGCCCTCCGCCATGGGTGACGCGCGCCGCCCGCGCCGGCGAGGACCCGACGCGACGCCGCTGGAGTCTCTGGTGGCTCGGATCGACGAGTCGCGACCGGATACCCCATCGCCGGATACCGTGCCGACCGGATTCGCGTCGCTCGATCGCGTGCTCGGCGGAGGCTTCCGGCAACAGGACCTGGTGGTGCTCGGCGGCGACATCGGAAGCGGGAAGTCTGCCCTTTCGCTGGCGGTGGCATTGCGCGCGGCCCGTCAGGGCCTGCCCACGCTGTTTCTTTCGGGCGAGATGGGCGAGGAGCGCGTGCGGGAACGCGCGCTCGCGATCGAAGGCAAGGCCACGATTGACGAGCTCCGCCAGGGACGACTGGGCGATGAGACGCGGGCGGCCGTCGGCGCCGCCGCGATCGCTCAGCGGGGCCTTCCATTGATGCTGCGCTCGCTGGTCGAACCGGGCTTTGCTGAAATCGAGGCGGCGCTCGAGCTGCTGCCGCGCCGGCGCCTCGCGGTTGTGGACTACTTGCAGCTCCTGCAACCGTCGGGCGTGTCCCGCCAGGAAGATCGCGTAGCCACCGCCGTCCGCTGGCTCAAAGCCCTTGCGGT
>DATHMJ010000225.1:0-3348 GCA_035487215.1 Gemmatimonadales bacterium | reverse complement strand
CCATGCCCGCTCTCTCCGTGTGCAGTCAGCTTCACCCAGCACGGCGTCTTCTCGGCGACCGCGACCTGCACGATGCGGCGCCCGCCCTGCGCGCGGTGAATGTGATCGCCCTCGGTCAGCAGATACTCGGCGTTGCCGAGGAGGTCTGGGCGGTTCTGGACGACCCAGCCCGCGCCAGCCTTGCCCCCTGTCTCCTCGTCGGCGGTCGCGAGCAGGATCACATCGCGATCGATCGGCTGTCCACTCCGCTTGAGTGCGACGAGCGCGATGAGCTCGACGACCGCCACTCCCTTGGCGTCGAGCGCGCCCCGCCCGTGGACATACCCCTGCTCGATCGCCCCCGAGAAGGGTGGCTCGTGCCAGCCGCGCGGATCCGCGGGGACGACATCCAGATGCGCGAGCAGGATGATTGGTGGCGCGCCCCCGCTTCCCGGAAGGCGGGCGTAGAGATTGCCACGGCCAGGGGAAGACTCGAAGACCTCCGACTTGATGCCCTCTTCCTCCAGCTTGCGTGCGAGTGCATTCGCCGCTGCGGTCTCGCCGCCGGGGGGATTCGTGGTGTCGATCCGGATGACGTTGGCGAGCACATCGGCGGCCTCGTTGCCCAGGGCTCGCCAGTCGAGTTCGGCGGCGATGCACGGACCGCTTGCTGCCAGCGCGGTCGCCAAGGTCAGGCACGCAAGGAACCGCGCCGGCGTAGTACGACTCGGCAACCCCATGCCGCGGAGCGGCAATCCGTGCCACTTTTCACGTCTCCAGGCGAGGAAGTCCGCGCCCCGCACGGATTCCGGACGCACCGACTTGTTAACACCGCGCCGAACGGGGGTTTTATGGTGTCGGCGCGGTTCGTCCAAGTCATGCGAGATCGACTGAGTCACGATCTGGATCCAGCCGAAACGAGGACTTAAGACCATCGTACAGATGTGACTCCCTACCACGGGTGGGTGTCTGGGCCGTACTGATCGGCCGGCGGTGATTCGGCATGGAAATTTGATATCCACAGGTTCTCCACAGGGCATATCCACACCCCTCCCTAGTGGGCTGGCACGCCGAAGCCTCGTCCGACGCCATACACTTCGGCGGACGCCTTCCGGGTCGCCTCGGGCCGGGTGGTCCGGAACTCCGAGAAGTGTCGACGGAGCTCGCGTCGGCTGTCCTCGAAGCCCGCACCCATGAACAGCTTCATGAGAAGAGTCCCGCCGGCCTGGAGGACGGTCGGCAGCATTCCGACGACGGCGCTCACGAGCTCGTGGCAGCGGGCGTCGTCGGTATCGCGGACACCCGTCAGCTTCGGGGCGAGGTCCGAAAGAACCACATCGGCGGGTCGGCCCAGCTGCTCCCGGATGGCGTTCCAGATAACGGGGTCACGGACATCGCCGGGCACGAGGTGCAGGTTCGAGTCAGGCAGCGGGTCGACGGGCACCATATCGAGCCCCACGACCCGGCCTCCGGGTCCCACTGCCTCGAGCGCGACCTGCAGCCAGCCCCCGGGCCATGCGCCGAGGTCGAGGACGGAGTCCCCACTCCTCATCAGATGGAAGCGCGAATCGAGCTCGCGGAGCTTGTAGGCGCTGCGGGCACGGTAACCGGCTCGGCGGGCGCGTCGGTAGTACGTATCCTTCCGTCGATACGTCATGCCGCGCCCGCCCGGGGGAGGGCGCTACTGGGGATCCGGCTCGTAGGCCTCGTAGCCGCCGAAGGGGCTCTCGTGCGGCGCGTGCCCGAAGATGCGTTCGAGCTGGGGCGTGGAAACGATGAAGTGCATCGGACGCATGGCCACCCACTCGAGCACGAAGCCGACCGGATGCAGGGCGTACGCCACGATCCGGAGCGGATTCGACTCCGAGTCGTCGTACGCGTCGTGCGCCAGCGCGGCGGACGGGCCGCCGAGCAGCGCCGCGGTCAGGAAGAGCGCGGTCAGGAGCCTTGTCACGGGGAACCTCCCTGGGCCCGGTACCGGACGGGCCGTCTGGCGGGAGGCTACCAGCCGGGCCGGCCGGGCTCAAGAAAAGGGTCTCCGGCGCCCGAGCGCGTTGACAGCCTGGATCCGCGGTCGCTACAGTGCGGGGGCCTCCCCGAAGATGCCGCGTACTTTCAAGCCCCTCCGGCCGCTCCGCGGCTGGCGCCGGGTCGCGACCCAGACCTGGCGGCCGCCGCAGGACCCCAGCGTCTACGCTCATCTCGACATTCCGGTCCGCTCGGCGCTCGCCTACATCGAGCGGCTGCGGGAGGAGTCCAGAGTTCGCGTGACGATGACGCACCTGGTGGCGCGCGGCGTCGCCCTGGCGCTCCGCCAGTATCCGCAGCTGAACGGCATCGTGGCACGAGGGCGCATCATGCTGCGCGACACGGTCGACATGTTCCTCCAGGTGGCGATCGAAGGGGGGACGGAGTTGTCCGGGATCAAGATCGCGCGTGCCGACGAGAAGAGCGTCCTCGAGATCGCGCGCGAGATGGAAACGCGGGTCGAGCGCCTGCGCCAGCGACGCGATCGCCAGGTCGAGCGCACCAAGTCGCTCCTCGACCGCATTCCGCTCCCCCTGCTCGGCCCGGTCATGCGCGCCATCTCGTACCTGATCTACGATCTGGACCTCGATCTATCGCCGCTCGGGGTCGTGAAGGACGAGTTCGGCAGCGCCATGGTGACGAACGTCGGCATGTTCGGCCTGGCGCAGGCGTACGCGCCCCTCGTCCCCTTCAGCCGGACGCCGCTCGTCGTGCTGGTGGGCGAGGTACAGGAGAAGCCGGTAGCCGAGGCGGGACGCGTGGTCGTGCGACCGGTGATGACTCTCGGGGTCACCTTCGATCACCGCTTCATGGACGGGTGGCACGGCGGGGCCATGGCGCAGCTCTTCCGCGCTTACCTCGAGGACCCCGCCCGTTTCGACGAGCCCAGCGTCGCGCCGCTCGCGGCGGCTACGCCCATCCAGCAAAGCTGAGCTGGCGTCCCGTCCGCGTGCCGTCGCGGCGGTAGGAGTGATAGCCCTGCCCGCACGCGGTGCACGGCCCGACCAGGGTCACCGGGCCGACTCCGGCCGCCTCGAGCAGGCACCGCGCCGCGGTCCGCAGATCGAGATGGTCGCGGTCGCCCTGGCGTGTCCACGCGGGTGCCGTCGCGTCCGCGGTGCGCGCCCGGAACGCCGCCACCACGTTCTCCCCCACCTCATAGCAGCAGCCGCCGATGGACGGTCCGATGACCGCCTCGAGCGCGTCCGACGACACGGCGAACTCCCGCGCGAGGTGGTCCACGGCGGCCTCCAGCACCCCGGCGGCCGTCCCGCGCCACCCGGCATGGACGGCCGCCACGACACGCCGACCCGGCGCCGCGAGCAGAACCGGCATGCAATC
>DATHMJ010000224.1:0-3188 GCA_035487215.1 Gemmatimonadales bacterium | reverse complement strand
GGATCGCGCGCGGCGGGATCCGGCATCCGGAAGCGCGTGGTCTTCCCGGTGGCGGGGTCGAACCTCCCGATGGTGCCATCGCCATTTCCCGTATACCACACGACGCCCTTGGGATCCACAATGAGGTTGTGTGGCAGGGTACCCGGCTCCAGCTCGAAGCGCTTGAACTGCCCGCTGCGCGGATCGAGGGACGCGAGGTAGTTGCCCACCTGTCCGACGAACCACACGTTGCCCTGCGGATCGAGATACGGATCGCGCGGGCGGCTCTGGGCCCAAGGAACTTTCCATTCCGTGATCGTGCCCATCTGCGCCGGCGCCGGCGTAACGTTGGCCACCGCGGCTGCCAGGAGCGCGGCGGCGCTGAGGGAGCGCCGGATCATTGCGACACGATCCGGTAAACGCCGCCCTGACTCGTGAGGATGTAAACCTCACCGGCGGCATCCTCGCCGAAGCTGGTCACGTTGCCTCCCGGTTGAAGGGTCTCCCATTTCTGCTGCTTGGTCACTTGGCCGCCGACGAAGCGGAAGCTCCGCACGAAGCCCTGGCAGTAGTCGCTGTAGAAGTAGACGCCTTGCAGCGCGGGGATCGCCGCGCCCCGATAGACATACCCGCCGGTGATGGAGCAGCCCTGGCTGTGGTCGTACTCCACCACCGGAAGCGTGAGGCCGCTCATGTTGCAGGAGGAGCCAGGCGGGTAGCAGTGCATGCCTTCCATCCGATTCCAGCCGAAATTGAGACCGCGGCCGTCGGTCGGGGCGCGTGACACATCGACCTCCTCGTAGTTGTCCTGGCCCACGTCGGCGATGTAGAGGTCGTGGGTCGTGCGGTCGAAGCTGAAACGCCACGGGTTGCGGAGGCCGTAACTCCAGATCTCGCCTCGGGTCGTCGGTCCGGCCGTCGCGGCGAACGGATTGTCCGCCGGCACCGCGTAGGGCGAGCCGCCGTTGAGATCGATGCGCAGCAGTTTCCCCAGCAGCGTCGCCAGGCTTTGGCCGTTACCGTCGGGGTCGCCGGCGCCGCCGCCGTCGCCCAAACCGGCGTAAAGGAAGCCGTCCGGTCCGAAGACGAGCTGGCCGCCGTTGTGGTTGGCGAACGGCTGAGCGATCGGAAGCAGCACCGTCTCGGTCGGGTCGGCCACGTCGGGATCGCTCGACACATGGAACGCGGAGATGCGGGTGTCGCCGTTGAGATTGGTGTAGTTGACGACGAAGCGCCCGTTGCTGGCGTACGCGGGGTCGAAGGCGAGGCCGAGCAGCCCCTGCTCGCTGCCACCCGACACGAGGGTGTGCAGGTCGAGAAATGCCGCTGGGAGGAGCGTGCCGTTCTTGATGATTCTGATGCGACCGGTCTTCTCGACGACGAAGAGTCGGGCATCGCCCGTGGGCGCCGTGAGGCCCAACGGGAAGTCGAGACCGGTGGCGACGGTCGTGAGGGCGACGGGAACGTCGCCGGGCTCGAGCGTGCTGTCCGAGGGCGACGTGGTCGAATTGCTGCAGGCGACGCAGGCCAGGACGAGACCGCAGGCCAGGACGAGACAAGGAAGGGATCGAAGCGTGGCCATTAGGATTCCGTGATGCGAGCTGTGGTGTTTACCGCCGCCGGCGGCCCTGAGGTGATCAGCATTCGCGAGGTCCCGACGCCGTCCCCCGGACCCGGTCAGATCCGCGTCCGCGTGCGCGCCGCCGGCCTCAATCGTGCCGACATCTACCAACGGCGGGGCGGCTACGCGGCGCCACCAGGCTGGCCGGCCGACATCCCCGGCCTCGAGTACGCCGGCGATGTAGACGCGCTCGGCCCGGGCGTGACCTCGTGGCGCGTCGGGGACCGAGTGATGGGTCTCGTGGGCGGCGGTGGCCAGGCGGGGGCGGTCGTGGTCTCCGAACGGGAGGTCCTGCCGCTGCCGGCGAATCTCTCCTACGCCGAGGGCGCCGCGATCCCTGAAGTGTTCTACACCGCCTACGACGCTCTGGTCAACCGGGGCCGGTTGGCCGCCGGCGAGCGCGTGCTGATTCACGCGGTCGGTAGCGGTGTCGGCACGGCGGCGGCGCAGATCGCGAAGCACCTGGGTGCCACCGTCATCGGCACGTCGCGGAGCCAGGAGAAGCTCGCCCGCGCGGCGGCCTATGGGGTGGAGGTCGGGATCGACACCAGCCGCACCGCCTTCGTCGGAGCCGTCGGCGACCCGGTGCACCTGGTGCTCGACGTGTTGGGCGCGAGCGCGCTGGCCGACAATCTCTCCCTGCTTGCAACCCGGGGGCGGCTCGTGCTCCTGGGCCTCATGGCGGGCCGGCGCGCCGAGATCGACCTCGAGCCGTTGCTGCACCGGCGGCTCGAAATCATCGGCAGCGTGATGCGGACCCGCAGCTCGGAGGAGCGGGCTGCGCTCGCGGCGCAGTTCCGCGAGCGGCTCCTTCCGTTGTTCGAGGCCCGCAACGGACCGCCGGTGCTGCGGCCGGTCGTCGAGCGGGTTTATCCGATGGAGCGCCTGGCGGAGGCGCATGCCGTGATGGAGCGGAACGAGAACTTCGGTAAGCTCGTGGGCGAATGGAGCGGCTAGAGCAGCAGGGCCTGCGCGGCGGGATCCTCTTGCTCTTTGCCGGCGCGATAGCGCTCTTCGTTCTTGAATCCGTACTTGCGGCGGAGGGCGCGGAGGCGGCGCGACAGCGCCTCCCGATAGGCTCGATCGGCCGTTTGCCGGCCGGCGTAGTGGCGGGCGTAGCGCTCGGCGAGATCGGGGAATTCGCGGGCAAGGTGGGGAAGGAAGCGGCGCCGCGCCGCGGGGCCTAGGCGGAGCGCCGCCCCAGCCACGAAGTGGGCGCCGGCCTCCTTCGCCGCCCGGAACAGCGCGTCGAGCGCGGCGCGGCTGTCGGTGACGCAGGGAATCACCGGCGCGATCATGAGCCCCGCGCGGATCCCGGCGCCGGTGAGCCGGGCCAGCGCGCGGAGCCGAGCGGACGGGACTGGGGAGCGCAGCTCGAGGCGGCGAGCCAGCCGGGCATCGAGCGTGGTCAGCGAGACGTTGATGCTCAGCTCGTGGCGCTCGGCGATCTGGTGGAACAGGTCGAGATCGCGGGTGACGAGCGGGGACTTGGTGATCAGACCGATCGTGAGCCCGCGCCAGCCGAGGAGTGTCTGCAGCACGGTTCGCGTGAGGCGAAAGCGGCGCTCCGCCGGCTGATAGGGATCGG
>DATHMJ010000223.1:0-2610 GCA_035487215.1 Gemmatimonadales bacterium | reverse complement strand
GGGATGCGCGTAACGAGATCGAACAGCAGGCAGCCGCTCACGGCCACGCGGAACAGCGCCAAGGATCGGAGATCGATCGCCAGGAGGTGCCACCAGCGCCACCGGTTCATGCGGGTGCCGCCACGCGCTGGTCCCGGCGTTCGGGGAGAAAGCGCTGGAGGTCGAGGGGCGGTCGATCGGTCAGGGGAAGATCCCGAGCTGTTTGTAGCTCAGCGCGACCTTGTCGATCGCCAGGATCATCGCGGCCGTGCGCAGGTCCACCTTGGCCTGCTCCCGCTTCCAGATGGTGCGGATCGGGTGGTAGGCGGCGATCATGGTCTCCTCCAGCCCGGAATTGACCAGGTCCTCCTCGCTGGCCCCGTGCGTGATCCGCTCGATCTCCTCGTTGGTGAACCGACGGCCCGTCACGCCCTCCACCGCCTGCAACAACCGGCCGTAGGCGCCCTGCTCGAACCGCTTCTGCATGCGCCCGAAGCGGACGTGGCCCAGGTTCTTTACCCATTCGAAGTAGGACACGGTGACCCCACCCGCGTTGATGAACGTGTCGGGGACGACCATCACGCCGCGACGCGCCAGGATCTCGTCGGCCTCCGGGGTCGTGGGGCCGTTCGCGGCCTCGACCACGATCTTCGCTTTGACGCGCGGGGCGTTGTCGCCGGTAATCTGGCGCTCGAGCGCCGCGGGAATCAGAATGTCGCACTCCAGCTCGAGCGCGTCCTCTCGCCGCGCCAGCGTGGTAGCGCCGGGAAAGCCGGCGAGACTGCGCCGCTCGCGCCGATGGGCCATGACCTTCTCGAGGTCGAGCCCCTTGGGGTTGGCGATGGCGCCCTCGGCCTCCGCCAAGCCGACCAGCACGGCACCGCCTTCCTGGAAAAACTTGGCGGCGAAGTATCCCACGTTGCCCAGGCCCTGCACCACGACCCGCTTGGCTTCCAGGCCGGTCGACAGTCCGAGGGCTTTCATGTCTTCGGCTACGCCAACGACTTCGCGGGTGCCGAAGTACACGCCTCGTCCGGTGGCCTCAGTGCGGCCCCGGATGCCGCCCTGGCTCACCGGCTTGGCGGTGACGCAGCCGAGCGCATCCAGCTCGCCCGGCCGAAGCTGGGTGTAGGTATCGGCGACCCACGCCATCTCCCGAGGCCCGGTCCCGACGTCCGGCGCCGGCACGTCGAGGCCCGGTCCGATGAAGTTCTTGCGGACCAGCTCGAAGACGTAACGCCGGGTGATGCGCTCCAGCTCGTCGGCGCTGTAGGTCTTGGGGTTGAGCCGAATGGCCCCCTTGGCCCCGCCGAATGGAACGTCCACCAGGGCGCACTTGTAGGTCATGAGCGCGGCCAGCGCCTGCACCTCATCGGCATCGACGTCGAGCGCGTAGCGGATGCCGCCCTTGCACGGAAGCTTGTGATGGCTGTGCTCCGCCCGCCACGCGTGCATCACCTCGATGCGGCCGTCGTCGCGCTTTACGGGGAAGCTGGTGTAGAAGAGATTTTTGCAGGCCTTGATGTTGGCCAGGAGAGTCGGGTCGTGCTGGGTGAACCCGGCGGCTCGGTCGAATGCCCGGTTCACCTGCTCCAGAAAGCCGGCGCCCACGGACATGGGCAGCTCCTAAGGAGGCAGGGGTGGGAAAGGGATAGTCGCGGCGCGCCCGTCTCGCTAGGGGGCCGCCGGCATGCCATATCCACGCGCCATCGCGGTGGCGGCCAGCACCATGAGCACGACCAGTCCCGCCTGGGCCGCGCTGATCGACGCAAACCGTCCGGCCGCGCTCGTGTCTGGGGTCCGGCCGTGAGCCAGCGCCACCCGCCAGCGAATCAGGGCCATCATCGGTCCCAACTCGAGCACCAGGATCAGCCCGAGGAGTGCCATCTTGGTCCAGAACAGGTGATTGTGGAGGTAGTAGGCGCTCCCCTTCTCCAGCCCGCCGAACGCCCGGACCAGTCCCGAGGCGATCCAGAGCAGCGCAGCGATCCCCCACCAACTGTCCGCATAGAACACGCGGCGCAATCCGGCGGCATCCAGCGGACCGCGAAGTGCGCGGGCACGGGCCCACACGGCCCCGAGGCCCATGCCCAACGCGAGCAGATGGACGGCGGCGAAGGCCCAGCGAACGATGGGCGACGACATCTGTGGACGCCCAGTTGGCTAGTGGGTGTTGTCGAACTCCATCCCCGCCTGCGTCTCTTTGATCGCGTCGTCCACGAGTGCGATGGCTTTGACGCGATGGCCGCCCTTGTCGGGCGTCGCCTTGTCCAGATGCATCCGAGCCGCCCGCAACGACGACAGCGCCTCGCGCATGTGGGGCTGGGGCGGCGCGCCCGCGAGGGCCGCGGCGCGGCGGGACGTCAGTGAGAGACCGAAGGGAAGCGCGGCGAGAAACGCAACCACCGAGCGGCGGGACGCGAGCGACGACATGGGGTCCTCCAAGGTCATCGAGGGGAAAGCGCCGGTCTCGAACGGAGCCGGGCACCGAATTTTATGCGCGTGGGGGGCAAAGGGTCCACTGGGGTACCGTTCCACCCGGGGGCAACCCATAATATTCAGGGGTGTATTCGGAGGCGCGGCGGTGGCGAACGAAGTCGTGGCGCACTACATGGGCGGTCGCCTGGTGAA
>DATHMJ010000222.1:0-3311 GCA_035487215.1 Gemmatimonadales bacterium | reverse complement strand
GTACCCGGGTGACACCGAAGGCGTTTGCCGGGCGGTGCGGGCGGCCGGCGAATCCGGGGCCATCGGCCGAGACCGCATCGTCGAGGCGGAACGTCGCTGCGAAGCCGCGCTCGCCCGTACGGCCCGAGCCGGCGGAGCGGTGCCATCGGGTCCGTATCAGTCGGCAGCACACGTGGCCGACGCGCTGATCGACCGTGGGTTGATCCGAGGCGCTCTCCGCGGCCTCCCATCTCCCGCCGAGGTGGTGGTGCTCGACGACGATCTCGGCGGTCCCTATCCGCCGAGCTCCGGCGATTTCCTCACGCGTGCGCTGGGCGGGCGCGGTCTCATCGGGAGCGGCGGCGCACGCATCGTGGCGGTCTTCGCGGAGCCGCGGGCGTGGAAGGGCCGGGCGGGGCTCGGCGCGCCGGCGAAGGAGTCGCTCGGACGCGAGGCCGCGAGGGCCGATCTGATCGTGCTGTTCGGCCATCCGCGGCTCGTCGAGGAAATCCCGGGCGACCGGCCGGTGCTGTTGGCGTGGCACCGACAGCGGCTGATGCAGGAAGCGGTCGCGAGATGGATCAGCGGAAGGATGAACCGGGGAGAGAACGGGTGAACGTCTACCGCTCGCCGGGCACGGCGTCGGGCGCGTGCCGGATCTTGGCCAGGAGCAGGTACGCCGGAAATGCCAGCGCGAACGTGAGGAGAAAGTAACCGCCGTATCCCATGTGTTCCGTGAGGGCGCCCGACGCTTCCCCGGCGCCCGAGCGGGTGACGGCGAGAAGGGCCGAGAGAAGCGCGAACTGGGTCGCGGCGTAGCGCTTCTCGCACACTGACATGAGAAACGCCAGATAGGCGGACGTGCCGAGCCCCGCGGCGAAGTTCTCGAACAACGCAGCACTCAAGATCAGCGGCTTCGACGGTGCCGCCGTTGCCGCCGCCCAATAGCCCAGACTCGAAAACGCCTGCACCAGCCCCAACACCCACAGTCCCCGAAAGATCCCCCACCACGACGTCAGGACACCGCCCAGGGCCGCCCCGGCGATCGTCGCGATGATGCGGCCGGTCGTGAGCACCGCACCGATCTCGGTCAGGGAGAAGCCCCGATCCACCCAGAAGGGACGGGTCATCGGCTCCAGGGCCGCGATATCCAGCTTGAACAGCAACGCGAACGCCACCACGGCCCAGATGTCCTTGCGGATCAGGAGCGCGCGCAGCGGTTCCCAGATGGCGAGCGGGCGACCGGCGCTCACGTCGGGCGACGGCAGCAGGAGCGCTGCGCCCGTGAGCGCTACGAGCGCGGCAGTCCCGACGGTGAAACTCGTATCCCACCCGCTCCGGCCCGCGAGCCAGATGAGCACGCCGCCCGCGGTGAACATCGCGACGCGATAGGCGGCGATACGCACCGAGTTCGCGACGCCCAGCTCCTGCCGGCTGGTGATCTCGATGGTGTACGCGTCGATGGCCACGTCCTGCGTCGCCGAAAGCGTCACGATCGCTAGGGCGACCAGCCAGAACGCCGCGCCGATTCGGGTCGGATCGGTGTGGCCGAGGACCAGCGTGAGCGCCGCGATGAGGGCGAGGCAGCCGGCGATCCACTGGCGCCGGCTCCCGACCCGATCGACCAGCGGCGCCCACAGGAACTTGAGGCTCCACGGCGCCGTGATGGCCGCGACCCGACCGATCTCCTCCAGTGACGCCCCGTGCGTCCGGAGATAGACCGGCAGCGCTTCGTTGATGAGCCCGAACGGAAAGCCGGAGGCGAACGCGAGCGCGCCGATCCAGGAGAGCCGCGCCCGCAGCGAGCGCGTCACCGCGTCGCGATGATGTAGAGGAGCAGGATCCCGAGGACCACCAGCGCGCCGACGATGAGCAGCGAGCCAGGCTTGCGGGCGAAAGACAGGGCAGCGGGCGGTGAATTCCGAGCGGGCTCCGATCGCGGGTCGGCCGGGGGAGGCGCCCCCGGCGGGTCCGCCGCCGTCCGATCGGCCTTCGCCGACTCAGCCGCTCCCGGCTGTGGAGTCTCGACCGTCTTTCTCACAACGACCCGCTCACCGGTCGGCGCCGCACTCTCGGGAACCCGGTAGACCTGATAGCCGAAGCCGTCCGCTTTGGCCCGCTCCGGGAGTCCGTCTCCGTCGAATTGCGCCACCACCACCGTGATGTTGTCGGGTCCTCCGCGGCTGTTCGCAAGATTGATCAACGCGGTGCACAGCTCGACCGGCTCCGTGTAATCGGCCACCAGCTCGGCGATCTCTTCCCGGCGCACTTGCCCCGACAAGCCGTCAGAGCACAGGACCAGCGTGTCGCCCCGTCCCAACGTCTGATGCGAGATGTCGACCTTGACCCGCGGATCCGGCCCCAGCGCCTGCAGGATGATGTTTCGTCGCTCGCTTTGTTCCGCCTCCTCCTCGGTCAGCTCGCCCGCGTCCACCAGGCGCTGCATCAGCGATTGGTCCTTGGTGAGCTGGACGACGTCGCCGTTCCGCACGAGGTAAGCCCGGCTGTCGCCGATCTGCGCGAGCCAGAGGCCGTCCCCGTACACCCCGGCCACCGTCGCTGTCGTGCCCATGCCGCGAAGCTCGGGATGCTCCCGCGCGTACTCGTGGATTCGGTGATTGGCCAACTCGACCGCCTCGCGCATCCGGTAGGCGAACCGGTCTTCCGATGTCTCCAGTTCGGTGGCCCACACAGTGGTGAGGTGCGTGTAAATGACGTCGGCGGCCATCTGACTCGCCAGCTCGCCGGCGGCGGCACCGCCCATGCCGTCCGCAACGAGAAAGAGTGAGCCCTTGGGTCCCACGACGTGGTCGCGAACCTCGGCCTGCAGGCTGGCATTTCTGCTGGAGAGATCGGCAACGAGGAAGGCATCCTCGTTGTGCTCGCGGGCGAGGCCGAGGTCGGTCTTGCCGAAAACGGACACACGGACCGGACCAGAAATCAAACGGGCCTCGCGATGGGAATCATTGGGTCGCGGCAATCTAGAGTTCGGCCGGAAACGCGTCAACCGCTCGCGTGGCGTAAGTGGCGGTGATTATGTACCTTGCACCGATGATCGCCCGCCGCGCGCGTTTGGCCGCCACCGGTCTAGCGGCGCTCGCCTGCACCCGTCCGCCCAGTCCCTCTCCCACGCCCACGACCGCCGAGAGTCATCTCCCGCCGGTGCCGGCGGCGACTGGACCGCTGGCGCTCACGGTCGTCTATCCACCCGCGGACGCGGTGGTGGACGCGCGGGACTCGAGCTTCCTCTTTGGCTCAGCCGGCACTGGCGCCGCCCAGCTCACGATCAACGGAACCCCCGTCCGCGTCTGGCCCAACGGCGCCTGGCTCGC
>DATHMJ010000221.1:0-2187 GCA_035487215.1 Gemmatimonadales bacterium | reverse complement strand
ACGACGTGCCGGCCGGTCCACATGGCTCAGGCCTCGGAGCGGCGGCGCCGGATCAGCTTGTAGTTGAGGTCGCCCTTCACCAGCGCGTCGAGCGACTTGGTGGTGAGCTTCTCTTCCTGCAGGATGAGCCGGTCGCGCGGCAGCTCGTTCAGGTAGCGCGCGAACTTGGCCGCGACCAGCACGCCGAGATACTTGTTGCCGGCCTGCTTGGCGACGTCGTGCGGAGTGGTGATGTGCATGGGGAGCCGTTAGCCCTTTGCTGTTAGCCGTTAGCGTTTCTTTGCCTTGTCAATTTCCCGGCGCAGGCCGGCGATCACGTCGCCCAGCCCGTTCTGGCGGGAGACGCGCCGCGCCTCCGCGTCGATGATCGCCGACACCTGCCCCACCGCCTGCGCCAGGTCCTGGTTCACGATGGCGTAGTCGTACTCCGGCACCGCGGCCAGCTCTTCCGCCGCATGCTCCAGCCGGCGCCGGACCGCGGCAGGATCCTCGGTGTTGCGCCCTTCGAGCCGGCGCACGAGCTCCGCCCCGGAGGGCGGCAACACGAACACGTGCACGGCGCCGGGAAGGCTCTTCCTGATCTGGCGCGCCCCCTCGACCTCGATGTCGAGCACCGCGTGCCGTCCGGCCTTGAAGATCCGCTCCACCTCGGAGCGCAGCGTTCCGTAGAGGTTGCCCCCGTAGGTCGCGTGCTCCAGAAACTCCGCCCCCGCCGCCCGGCGCTCGAACTCCGCCCGCGAGAGGAAGTGGTAGTCCCGCCCTTCCTGCTCGTCGGGGCGCGGGGCCCGCGTGGTGGCGGACACCGAGTAGCCGACGTCGGTCCGGGCGTCGAGCAGCCCTCGCGCGATGCTGGTCTTTCCGCCACCCGAGGGCGACGACAGCACCAGCAGGAAGGGCTTCACTCGAGGTTCTCGAGCTGCTCGCGGAACTTTTCCAGCTCGCCCTTCATGGCGATCACCCGGTGGGTGATTTCCGGATCGTTCGCCTTGGCGCCCATCGTGTTCACTTCCCGCCCCAGCTCCTGGGCCAGGAAGCCAAGCTGCTTCCCCGCAGGACGATCCGCCGAGAGCGCATCGCGCGCGGCCCCGAGGTGGGCGCGGAATCGCACCAGCTCCTCGGTGATGTCGAGCTTGTCGGCCAGGAACGCCAGCTCCTGCGCCAAGCGCTGCTCGTCGACGGCTCTCCCATCCAACAGCTCGCGCACCGAGGCCCGGAGCCGGTCGCGCTCGCGAACGATGCGTTCCGGAGCCCGCGCGGCCACGGCTTCGGCCCCTTGCTCGAGCAGATCGAGCCGATGCCGCAGCTCGCCGGCGAGGACCTCCCCCTCTTTGCGGCGCATGGTGCGACAGTCCGCCGCCGCCTGCGCGACCACCGGCTCCACCTCGGCCCAGCTTACCTCGGGGCGGTCGTTCCCGTTGGTCGCGAAGACCTCGGGCTGGCGGGCGATCAGGTCGAGCGAAATTTCCCCCGGCAGCGACAGCGCGGTCTGCAGCTCCCGCAGCCGCGCGACCAGCGCGCGCGCCCGTTCCAGATCGACTCGGATCTCTTCGACCCGCGCCGGATGCTCCACCCAGCGCGCGTGCACCGTCAGATGACCGCGGTCGAAGTCTCGCCGGAGCCGCTCGCGCAACTCACCCTCGAGCCCGGCCAGGTCCGATGGCAGTCGGGTCGTCAGGTTGAAGTAGCGGTGGTTCACGGTCCGGATCTCGAGCCGGAGCCTGCCCCCGCTCACCGGCCCTTCCGCGGCACCGAATCCGGTCATGCTGAGGGGCACGCGAACTCCGAGCGCGGGAAAGCCTGGAAATGTAGCGTCTGGTGGGGGTTACTGGTAGCGACGCGAGAAGCGCCGTTAGCTGTTAGCTATAAGCTAATGGCAGCAGAGCTATTAGCTCGCAACGTTCATCTAGTTTGCGAACGTCCACCTCACGCCGAACTCGCTGGGCCGCCCCGCGATCGGCAGACCCGGCACGTATGGGTTTTGAGTCTCGGTGAGATTGGCGCGATCCCAGAAAAATTGAAACGACCCCAACGCGATCTGTACCAGGCTCCGGAAATACGTCGCCGACGGAAGCACCACCGCGTCGCCGAACCGCTCTCGACCGGCTACGCCCGAATCCCAATGCTCCAGCGCCATCCGTAGCTCGACGTCGAGCGTCCCGCTCGGAAAGACCCGAAGGAACTTGGTCC
>DATHMJ010000220.1:0-12831 GCA_035487215.1 Gemmatimonadales bacterium | reverse complement strand
TTCGCGAAAGGCCTTTTCGAAGGTCTCCCGACCGAGGATGTCACGAAGGGCGACGAGCACAGTGGCGGGCTTCCAGTACGCGGCGACGCCATACGCGGCGTCGTTGGTGAACTTGTCCGCCGGCTTCATGATCTCTTCTTCGTAGCCCGCTTCGGTCCCGCGCAGGTAGTAGTCCCGGTTGCGTGCCTCGTCGTCGAAACCCTTGAAGAAGTCGGGCATCGCCTGGGATTGGTCGTACTGGGTGAACCCCTCGTCCATCCACGCGTAGCGCTTCTCGTCCGAGCCTACCATCATCGGGAACCACATGTGCCCGATCTCGTGGCTCACCACCTCATACATCGTCAGGCTGTCATAAGTCCCGCCGATGCAGGTCATCATCGGATATTCCATGCCGCCGCATCCGTCCGGCCCGTCCACCGGCGCCATGTGCGAGTACGGGTCAGGCCAGAGCTTGCGGGAGAAAAACTCCACCGCGTGGCGTCCGTAGCGGGCCACCTCGTCCCAGTACGAGCGCACGCCTTCCGGACGATAGAGCGCGTACACGAGGCTGGAGGCCATCTGCCCGTTCGTGCTGTCGGTGATCGCCCGGGCCGCGTCCCATACGTAGCGGGGCGAGGTGCCCCACGCGAAGTCGCGAACGTTCTTTGCGGTCCAATGCCAGGTGAGCTTCCCGTTGGTTCCCCGAAGCGTCGCGTTGCTGTCCGTCTTGTCCTTCTCCGTCACCACGTGCACGATGCCCGTGCTCGAGTGGGCGGAATCGAGACGCGCGCGCGTTTGGGGCGACAGAACCTCGGTCGGATTGACCAGCTCGCCGGTCGCGTCCATCACCCACCCGGTCGGCACGGTGAGCTTCACGTCGTAGTCGGCGTACCCCATGTAGAACTCGCCCCGCCCCAAGTACTGATCGGTCTGCCATCCGTTGAAGTCGTCGTAGACGGCCAGCTGCGGATACCAGTACGAAATGAACCAGGCTTCGCCGTCCTGTCCGCCGCGCGGCGCAGTCTCCGACTGGACCCGGAACTGCCACTCGAAGTCCATCACGAGCGAGTCATGGGGAGCCAGGGAGGTGGGAAGCCGGATCTCCATGATCGTTCCGTTCACCGTGTATCCCGGCTCACCCGGCTTGGCCAGTTCGCTCAACGCCTTGCCGCTCACGATCACCTTGTCGAAATCGATGCCGCCGAGTTTCGGGGTCTGTTGATTCCGCTTGGCATCGGGACGGAAAAGATTCTGGTAGGCCTGGACGTAGACGGCCGGGAGCGTGTCGGGCGACCGGTTGAAGTACACCACGCGGCCCCGTCCGGTGAGGCGCTTGAGGACGGGGTTGAGCTCCGCCTCGAGGCGATAGGTCGCGTACTGCTGCCAGTAGTTCGGACCCGGGACGCCCGTCGTGGTGCGGGTGCCGCGCTCCACCGCGCGATTGAACGCCTCCGGAATCTCGAGGCGCAGCCCGGGAGGGATGCCGCCGATCGTGGACGGCTGCGGTGCTCGCGCCGGCGCGGATGGACCAGGGGCAGGTGCGGGCGCGGGGGTACCCGCGCTGCAGGCTGCAACGAAGCTGATTGCACACGACAACAGGACGGGCGTGTGGGTGTTGGGCATAGGCAGGGAACAGTAACGGGTGGGTGCTGAACGTTGAACGGGGCCCCCAACACTACGGGGCCCCGGGTCACCG
Organism: Gemmatimonadales bacterium; assembly: GCA_035487215.1. Lineage (GTDB taxonomy): Bacteria > Gemmatimonadota > Gemmatimonadetes > Gemmatimonadales > GWC2-71-9 > DASQPE01. The sequence goes on along the minus strand of DATHMJ010000220.1, from coordinate 11,156 downwards.
CGTTGCGTCTGCCCGCCGTTTCGTCAGGACGCCCAGGCTTGGGCCAGTGCGTCGTGGAACGCCGCCGCCGTCGGAGGACGACCCGCCGGCTCAGCGGCGAGCGCCGTGGTGATCACCTGAGCCAACGACCGTGGGACCGACGCATCGCTGATGATCGGAAGCGGTTCCTCGCGGAGCATTCGAACGGCGAGCTCGGTGGGGGTCGGGGCGTCGAAGGGTAGACTCCCGGTCAGGGCCTGGTACAGCACGACGCCGGCCGCGAAGACATCGCTCCGGGCGTCGGCCGGCTCGCCGAACAACAACTCCGGCGCCATGTAGGGCGGCGTGCCCGGCGTCGTGAAGCCGGGTTGCGGTGCCCCCGCTGCTTCCCGGAGCGCCGCCACCCCGAAATCGGTGAGCTTCACCTGCCCCTCTGCGGTGATCAGGATGTTCTGCGGCTTGACGTCGCGATGCAGCACCCCGCGCGCGTGTACCACCTCCAGCGCGCGGCACAGCTGCATTCCCACGACAACCGCGGCGGCCACCGGCAGTCGGCCGTTGCGGGCGAACAGGTCGGCGAGCGACACGCCCTCGACGTACTCCATCACGAGGAAGCAGGCGTCGCCGGTGGTCCCGACGTCGTGCGTGCGGACCACGTTGGGATGCGTCACCCTGCGGGTGAGCCGCACCTCGTCGATCACAGGGGTGAGTCCGCCATCGGCCTGGGGCAGATCGGCGCGCACCAACTTGAGGGCGACGGTCTCGGCGAGCACCCGATCGCGGGCCTGGAAGACGACCCCCATACCGCCCGTGCCTATGTGGCGGAGCAGCTCGTACCGCCCGGCGATGACTTGCCCCACGACCGGTGCTCCGGCCGGCGGACCGACTCGCGCGGTCCGGCCCACCTCTCCAACAACGTCGCGCAGCACCTCGCTCTCGGCCCCTTCGGCATGGCGCCGCTCCTGCTCCAGCAACATCAGCTTGCGTTGCGCTCCCCAGCGATAACCGCCGGCGTCGCCGTCGCCACGGACCACGCGGTGGCAGGGCACAACCAGCGCGACCGGGTTGGCCGCGCACGCCTGCGCGACGGCCCGGGCGCCGCGCGGCGCGCCGACGGCTTGCGCAATCTCCGCGTACGAACGCGTCCGTCCCAGCGGGATGTCCCGAAGCGCGTTCCACACTCGCCACTGGAACGCGGTGGCGCGAACGTCGATCGGCACGTCCACCCGGGGGGTCTCGCCTTCCAGATGGCGCACGATCTCGTGGACCCAGGCTCCCAGACCGTCGGCATCGACGGCCACGCGGGCCTCGGGAAACTCCGCGCGGAGACCGGATTCGAGCGCGGCGTCATCGTCGCCCAAGCGCACGCTGCAGACGCCGCGGTCGGTGGCGGCCACGAGGAGCCTTCCCAGCGGCGACGCGACCACGGCATAACGAATCGCGAGCCCCCGCCCGCCTCGGCGGTAGGTGGCGGGCGTCATGCCGAGGGGCGAGCGGCCCCGCTCGTACACGGGTCGGCCCGAGCCGTAGCCGGCGGCGTAGACCGCACGGCTCACGGTCTGTCCCTCTTTGAGACCGCGACGGAGGCGCTCCGCCCGCCGCGCCTCGACCCACTCGCGGGGACTCACACCCACCACCCGCTTGAACACCCGTTGGAGGTGCCAGGGGCTCAGCCCCACCTCGCTGCCGAGCTGCGCGAGCGTGGGCGGTGCATCGAGTCGTCCGTCGAGCGTTCGACTGGCGAGGCGCACGGCCCGGACATCGGCGTCTTCCACCGCGACGGCTCGCGGCCGGCACCGGCGGCAGGCACGGAATCCCTCGGCCTCGGCGGCGGTCGGGTCGGCGAAGAAATGCACGTTGCGGCGGTTCGGCCGGCGGGACGCGCAGGACGGACGGCAGTACACACCCGTGGTGCGTACACCGTAGACGAACCGTCCGTCGAAGCGGCGGTCGTGGCGAATCACGGCGTCCCAGGCCAGATCGGGATCCACGGTCGAGCTATCGAGAAGTCTCAAGGCAGTCATATCTCCCTCCCGGGACAATAGTGGCGAGACCCCCGGTTCGCCCGCTATCCGGTTCTTGCGGCCCAATCCGTTGCCGGCGTGGGGTGCGGGCGGCCCTGACCGTCTCCTGAGCATGACCCTCCGGCGCATGGCCCCCAAGCTCGGTCCGCTCACCCGCCCGCTCCAGGCTGCCAGCCTGTTGGCTGCTACCGGCCTCCTGGCCGCGGCTATGCTTGGCTGTCGGGCGGCCCCCCGGGCAACTGCCAGTGAGCCGACGCGTGAAAACTTCGCTCCCGCCGTGAACCGAGAGGCCCCTCCCGGCCCCGCGCCGGAGGGGATGGCTTGGGTGCCAGGAGGCAGGTTCTGGATGGGGTGCGGCGGCTGCAACCTCCCGGACGCAGTGCCGGTGCATGCGGTTGCGATCACCGGCTTCTGGATGGATCGCACGGCGGTGACCAACGCGGAGTTCGCCCGCTTCGTCGCCGCAACGGGTTACGCCACCGTGGCGGAGCGTTCGCTCGATCCAAAGGAGTTTCCGGACCTCCCGGCCGAGCGCCGAGCGCCTGGCTCGGTGGTGTTCTCGCCGCCCAGCCACGATCGGCCGAATCTCCGCTACCTCGACTGGTGGCGCTGGGTGCCGGGCGCCAATTGGCGTCACCCCGCGGGGCCGGGCAGCGATCTGACCGGACTGGCGGACCACCCGGTGGTCCACGTCGCGTACGAGGATGCCGAGGCCTACGCCCGTTGGGCGGGGAAGCGGCTTCCGACGGAGGCGGAATTCGAGTGGGCGGCGCGCGGGGGCTTGGACCGGAATCGGTTCGCGTGGGGGAACGATCTCAAGCCCGGCGGACACTGGGTGGCGAACATCTTCCAGGGCCACTTTCCGACGCGGAACACCGCGGAGGACGGGTTCACGGGAACCTCGCCGGTCATGGCGTTTCCAGCGAACGGCTTCGGCCTTCGCGACATGGGGGGCAACGTCTGGCAGTGGACCAGCGATTGGTACCGCGCGGACTGGTACGCCCGCCTCGCGGCGTCGGGGGTTGCGCGGAACCCGACCGGTCCGCCCAAGAGCCTCGATCCATCCCGTCCGGATTCGCCGACGCACGTGATTCGGGGGGGATCGTATTTGTGCAGCGATCAATACTGCACGCGTTATCTCGTCGGGAGCCGGGGTCGTGGTGATGCGACCACGGGCTCCTCCAACCTGGGCTTTCGTCTCGTGCGCTAGGCTCGTACCACCCGGCTAGGACCGTTCAAGACTGGCTCCCGCCCGCCGCCGACCTTTCCCCGCATGGAACGAAGAACCTTTCTCGCGAGCGCCGCCGCCATAGGTGCGGGCTTCGCGACCCGTCCCGTCCCCTGGCCTCAGAGCGAACCCATTCGGGTTGCGTTTCTGATCGGCGACAATGTGAACGTGATCGATCTGGCGGGCGCCTGGGAAGTGTTCCAGGACGTCATGATCGGCCCGGGACACGATCAGGGGTTCAGCCCATTCACCGTCGCAACGTCTCGCGCACCGGTGACGGGCACCGCGGGGCTCACCCTCGTCCCTAACCACGATCTGGCCCACGTACCTGCGCCGCGGGTCGTCGTGGTGCCGGCCCATCATGCACCGCCGGAATCGCTCGAGTGGCTCAAGCGGGTAACGCACACCGCCGACCTGGTGATGTCGGTCTGCACCGGAGCGTTCGTCCTCGCACGCGCTGGCTTGTTGGACGGTCTGACCGCCACGACACACCACGAGTTCCAGGATGCTTTGGCGCGGGATTTCCCGAAGGTGACGGTCGAGCGCGGCCCGCGGTACGTGGAGCACGACCGCATCGCCACCGCCGCCGGCCTGACATCCGGCATCGACCTGGCGCTTCGCGTCGTCGAGCGCTACTACGGCGCCGAGCAGGCCCGCGCCACAGCCGACTACCTCGAGTACCGGAGCCGGGCCTAGAGAGCGCGGCGCGTCCGCCGTGACGGCGCCCGCACGTCAGGCGGCGCCGGGGCGGAGCGGAAGCCGCCGAATGCGGCGACCGGTGAGCGCGAATAGCGCGTTGGTGAGCGCGGGCGCCACAGGGGGCACAGGCGGCTCCCCCAACCCGCGTGGGGCTTCGCCGTTCTCGACGAAGTGCGCTTCGATGCGGGGAGCTTCGCCGATACGAAGCCAGCGGTAGGTGTCGAAGTTGGTTTGCCGCACCCACCCCCGTTCTACGGTGATCTCCCCGTACAGGGCGGCGCAGAGTCCCTCGAGAATGCCACCTTCCACTTGAGCCTCCGCTCCGCTTCGGTTCACCACCGTGCCGCAGTCGAGCGCTGCAACGATGCGCTCCACCCGGAACTCGGTGGTGGGATCGAGCGAGACCTCGATGACCTCAGCGGCGTAGCTCCCAAACGTGAAGTGTCCGGCCAAGCCACGGGCGCGTCCGGGTCCGAGCGGAGTCCCCCACCCCGCCTTCTCGGCCGCGAGCCGTAGTACTCCGGCGAGGCGGCCCGGATTGAAGACGGGACCGCCGTGGCCACGGTACTGGAGCTCGCGCGGCTCGCCCAGCCACTCGAGCCGGAACGCCAAGGGGTCGCGTCCCGCTGTCGCAGCGACTTCGTCCATGAAGCTTTCCACCGCGAACGCGTTGGCGGAGTGGAGGGTGGAGCGCCACGCGCCGCGGGGGATGGGCGTGTCGATGTTCGTGTACTCGTAGCGCAAGTTGGGCACGCAGCCGGCCGGAAAATCGTCGGCGTACATCTCCGACGCTTCGGGGCCGACCCTGGTGGCGCCCGCATATGCGTACCGCGATGGATTCACCAAGTGCTGGGTCCAGGCGGTCACGCGCCCGTTCGGGTCCAGCGCGGCGCGCAGCCGGTGCCGGCAGGCTGGCCGGTAGAAGTCGTGGGTCAGGTCGTCTTCCCGGGTCCAGACCACTTGGACCGGCGCCCCGGCACGCTGCGAGAGCAATGCGGCTTCCCCGGCGTAGTCCACCATGAGCCGCCGTCCGAAGCCACCGCCGCAGCGCGTGGGGTGCACTGTGACCTGGTCAGGCGGAAGGCCGGTCGTCTCCGCCACGATCGCCTGCACGTCGCCCGGATCCTGCGTGGGCACCCAGACCTCGCACCGGTCGGCCCGGACATCCGCGATGCAGTTGGGCGGCTCGAGTGGCACATGCGCCAGGAAGGGCAAGTCGTACAGCGCCTCCACGGTCCGCGTCGCGGCAGCGAACGCCGCTTCCACATCGCCGTCGTCGCGGACCACCTTTCCCGTCGTTTCGAAGGCGGCGGTGAGCCGCGCTGTGAAGTCGGCCGTTCCCGCCCCCACGGCCTCTTCCCAGATCACGCCGAGCGCCGTGCGCCCACGAATGGCGGCCCAGGTCGAGTCAGCGACGATCGCGACGCCGGGACGTATCCCGGTCGGATGGCTGCTACCCTCGATGGGAATGACGCGCAGCACCCCGGGGACTTCGAGCGCCGCCGAGTCGTGCACGTCCTTCACCCGTCCGCCGAACGGCGCGCGCGCAATGCAGGCGTGCCGCATGCCCGGCACGCGCCCGTCGATCCCGTAGCGGGCGCGTCCCGTCACCAGATCCTTGATGTCGGCGGCGGCGATCCGACGGCCGATCAGCCGGAAATCCCGGGGGGATTTGAGCGGGACCTCCGCCGGCACGGGCAGCCGAGCGGCCGCGGCAGCGAGCGCACCGTAGGACGCCCGTCGTCCAGTCTGCGGGTGCAGCACGCTGCCCGCCTCGGTCCGGAGGGTCGACGGATCCACGCGCCAGCGCGCCGCCGCCGCCGCAACGAGCAGGTACCGTGCAGTGGCGCCGGCGCGGCGGAGGGGGAGCCAGTTCTCCCAGATGCTGGTGCTGCCGCCGACGCCTTGAGACCCGAATCGCATCTCGTCGAACGGAGCCTCCGACACCCGCACGCGCTCCCAGTCGACGTCCAACTCCTCGGCGACGAGCATGGGGAGCGAGGTCTTCACGCCCTGCCCGATCTCCGGGCTCTTGGCCGCGATGGTGATCGCCCCGTCGGGGCCGACCTCCACGAAGGCCGTGAGTCCGACGGCCACCGGTGGGCCATCCGGATCGATACCGCGGGCCCAGCGCACGGATCGCACGCCCAGCAGGAGGCCGCCGGTGGAGGTCGCGGCGACGGTGAGAAACCCCCGGCGATCGAGATCAGTCGGGTGCGGCATGGCGGCTCCTTGCGCCGCGAGCGCGGAATTCACCGGGCGTGAGCCCGATGATTTCCTTGAAGCGGCGGGAGAAGTGGCTCTGGTCGGCAAAACCGGCGCCGAGGGCAATGCTCGCCAGGGATGCCTCGCCCGCGATAAGCGCTCGGCAGGCGTCGTCGATCCGTCGGCGGCGGAGGTACGCGCCGACGGTGCAGCCAAACGCGTGTCGGAACGTGCGCGCCACGTGGACGGGATGCACGCCGACCGCCTCGCCCAGGTCGTTGAGGCTGAGAGGCTCGCGATAGCGTGCGTCGATAAGCTCGCGCACCGTATCGATCCAGGCAGATCGACACGCCCGCGGACGTGGACGGCGCGTAAGCTCGCCAATCACGGCGAGCACGAGCCCCTCGACCGCGAGGCCCGAGATATCATCTCGCTCGAATTCGGCGTAGAGCTGGCGCGCCAACCATGCGGCGCGACCGGCCGGAAGATCGGTCGGGCCGGGCAGTTGCAGCGCTTCAGCCCGCTCGAGCCGACGGAGTAACGCCGACCCGAGGGTGACGCTGAAGCAGCGCGTTGCCGTCCCGAATCGGTGCGCGTGTGGTTCGTGGGCCGGGTGGAACCACAGCGTGCCTTGCTCGATGGTCCGCGGGCGGCTGGCGTGCTCGTCGAGGGCCCCACGCAGCACGAGGCAGACCAACGGGCTGGCGTGCGCGTGCCAGGGCACGAGCGTCTCGGCCGGGTACGCCGTCTCGCAGAGTACGACGTCGCCCACGGTGCGAAGGCGACGCACTTGCCCATAGTAGCGGCCGTCGGAAATCAGCGTGCTCACGGGGTCACCTGCCGATACGGGCGCGGTCACGCACCCCGTTTCCCTACGGGCCGCCCGCCCGGGAGGATTCGTCTTCACCCGTTGCGTCGGTGCCCTCGCTGGCCCGGCTGGGACACATTACCGTTACCAGATGAACGCTCTTCCGGATCCGCTGGGCGCACGACCTCACGCCGCATCGTCGCCTCCAACCGCCGACTTCACCGGCGAGAGCCGCCTGGCTGCCGACGTCCTGACGGAGCTGGGCCGCGTCATCGTCGGGCAGCGGACTCTGCTCGAGCGGCTGGTGATCGGCCTCCTGGCCGAGGGTCACGTGTTGCTGGAGGGCGTCCCCGGCCTCGCCAAGACGCTCGCGGTCCGCACCCTCGCCGCGACCGTGAGCGGCGGCTTCCATCGGATCCAGTTCACACCGGACTTGCTGCCCGCGGACTTGATCGGCACGCAGATCTACAACCAGCGGAGCGGCGAGTTCACGGTCCAGCGGGGACCGATCTTCACCAACATCCTGCTCGCGGACGAGATCAATCGGGCACCGGCAAAGGTGCAGAGCGCCTTGCTCGAAGCGATGCAGGAAAAACAGGTGACGATCGGCGGCCAGAGCTTCCCTCTGCCGGAGCTGTTCCTCGTCCTCGCGACCCAGAACCCGATCGAGCACGAGGGTACGTACCCGCTGCCGGAGGCACAGGTCGACCGCTTCATGTTCAAGCTCGTCGTGACGTATCCCGAGCGGAGCGACGAGCGCGAGGTGCTGGACCGCATGACGGCCGGTCCCGAGCCGGAAGCGCGGCCGGTGCTGGAGCCGGCGCGCGTGCTCCACGCCCGCCGGCTGGTCCGCGAGGTCTACGTCGACGATCGGGTGAAGGAGTACGTGCTCAACGTGGTCGGTGCGACGCGGGATCCGTCCGTCGTGGGGTTGGCCGATCTGCGTCCCCTGGTCGAATATGGCGCGTCGCCGCGCGCCGGCATCTTCCTGCTCCGCGCGGCGAAAGCCCATGCGTTTCTGGCGGCGCGCGACTATGTGACCCCGGAAGACGTGAAGGCGCTCGCGCTCGACGTCCTCCGCCACCGCGTGATCCTCTCGTACCGGGCCGACGCCGACGGCGTGAGCCCGGACGCCCTCCTCAACCGTCTCCTCGCCGCCGTGCCGGTGCCGTGAACCCGGAGCAGGTCGCCGCGGAAGTGCGGCGGATCGAGATCACCACCCGCCACCTCGTCCGCGACATCGTGGCCGGCGAATACTCGAGCGCGTTCCGCGGTCGCGGCGTCGAGTTCGCCGAAGTGCGCGAGTATCAACCCGGCGACGACGTCCGCACCATCGATTGGAACGTGACCGCCCGCCTGGGCGCCGCGTACGTCAAGCGTTTCCTCGAGGAGCGCGAGCTCACCGTCCTGTTCGCGGTCGACTACAGCGCGTCGGGAGCTTTCGGCAGTCGGCGCCGCACCAAGCGGGCCTTGGCGGTCGAGGTCTGCGCGGTGCTGGCGCTGGCGGCCGCGCGAAGCAACGACCGCGTGGGCGCCGCCTGCTTCAGCGATCGGCTGGAGCGCTACGTTCCTCCACGCAAGGGCCGGCGCCAGGTCCTGCGGGTGATCAGTGAGCTGCTGGCCCACGAGCCATCCGCGCGCGGCACGGACCTCGCCGGAAGCCTGACGGCGCTCGAGCCGTTGCTCCGCCGCCGCTCGGTGTTGTTCCTGGTCTCCGACTTTCTCGCCGACGGGTGGCGTCCCGTCGTCGGGCGGCTTGCGCGGCGCCACGACGTGATCGCCGTGCATTTGGTGGATGCTCGCGAGCGCGACCTGCCTGACGTTGGGCTCGTGGCGCTGGAGGATGCCGAAACCGGTGCGTGGCAGTGGCTCGACACCACGAGCCCCCGCGTGCGCGAGCGGGTTCGGGCGGGCGTGGCGCGATTCGACGCGGCGCTCGAGCGTAACGTCGAGGAGAGCGGGGCCGACTTGCTTCGGCTCGACGCGGGCGAGCCGTACGGTGAGCGTTTGTTGACGTTCTTCCGGCGCCGGGAACGGGCCCTGGCCCGGTGAGCGCGATGACGAGCGTACCGGGAATCGCGCTGCTCCTCTGCGCCCTCGCCAGCCTTGCGGCGACTCGGCCGGTCCAGGCGCAGGCGCCCGACTGGGCAAGCCAGGCGTTCGAGATGACAGCCGAGCCCGCGCACGCTACAGTGGGCGATTCGGTCACCGTCCGCCTCCGGGTTCATCTTCACGAGCGCGATTTGCTGTCCGACTCGGTTGCCCGCCCTATCGCCGATCTGCCCGAAGGCGTCCGCCTGCTCGAGATCGGCCCGCTCAAGCGAACCGCCGATCGCACGCTCGAGGGCCGCGCCCGGTTCGCCTTCTACCGTGTCGGTCATCGGCCGATCCCGCTGTTCGGCGTCCCCTTCGTGCGTATCGTCTCCGGCCAGCGGGGCGTCCTGGTCAGCGATTCCGCCTTTGTCGAGATCACGCCGGTCGCGCCCGCGGGAAATCCAACCCTCAAGGACTTGAAGGAGATCGAGCGCCAGCGTGGGCCCGATCCTCGGTTGGTGCTCGCCGGAGTGAGCCTGGTCGCGCTCGGTGCCGCCGGGTGGATGCTGCGCCGGCGTCGGCGCCGTGCGCCGCCAACCACGCCAGAGACCGCTAGCGTCGGTCCCCCGCCAGTCGTGCTCGGCCCTTACGAAATCGCGCTGGCCCGACTCAGCCAGATCGAGCGCGAGCGATGGCCCGCGCGGGGTGACGTGGACCGTCACTATGAAGCGGTAGCAGATGTGCTGCGGCGGTATCTGGAGGAGGGACACGGCGTGCCCGCGCTCGAACGCACCACGGGCGAGTTGGCATGGGCGTTGCCGCCGGCGCTCGCCGATGGCGGCCTACGCGATGCCTGCGCCGGTCTCCTGGCCGATGCCGACCTCGTGAAGTTCGCCCGGCACCGGCCGGACGAAGCCGAAGCGGCGCGTTTTGTCCGCGCCATCCGCGACCTGCTCGCCGGTTGGCGCGCGGCCGCGCCCGCCGCGCACGCCAGGGAGCCAGCCGATGCGGTTCGCTGAGCCACTGGCACTCCTTCTCCTCGCGGTGCCACTCGCCCGCGCCTGGTCGCTCTGGCGGCGCCGGCGCGAGCCGCCGCCTCGGCTCGGCTTCTCCTCACTGACGTTGCTTGCGGGAGCGTCCGGTGGCAGCCGCGCACGTTGGCAGCGAATCCTCCCGTGGCTCGTGCCGCTCGGCTTGGCGCTGCTCGTCGTCGCACTCGCGCGGCCGCAGCAAGCCCGGCACGTCGAGGATATTCGCATCAAGTCCCGCAATTTGGTGCTCGTGCTCGATATCTCGAGCAGCATGGGCTCGGGGGATTTCCAGCCGGGCAACCGGCTCGAAGTGGCGCGGAAGGCGCTCGCCGATCTGGCACACCGGCGGCAGAACGATCTGCTCGGCCTTGTGCTGTTCGCGGGGCGCGCGTTCCTGCAGGCCCCACTTACCCCCGACGCCGATCTCATCGAGCGCATGCTCGCAAAGGCGGACATCGGTCAGCTTCCTGACGGCACAGCCATCGGCACCGCGCTCGCCTTGGCTCTGGCGCAGCTCAAGGATCTTCCGCCGGCCGCCAGCACGATCGTGCTCGTGACCGACGGCGCCAACAACACCGGCAAGCCCTCGCCCTTCGTCGCCGCCGAGGCTGCGCGCGCCCTCGGCGTGCGCATCCACGCCATCGGGCTGAGCAGCGCCGACACGACGATGCGGAACCGTTCGTTCATCTGGCGCTGGGGCGGGCGTCAGGCCGACCGGCTCACGAGCGCGGACGAGGCCATCCTGCGTCGGATCGCCGAACGAAGCGGCGGCCGCTACTTCCGCGCGACCGACCCTGAGGCGCTGGACCAGATCATGGCGGCCATCGATCCGATGGAGCGGGTGGACGTGCGTATCGGCGAGACCCGGGATTGGGGCGAGTTGTTCCCGTTCCTTCTAGTGCCGGGACTCCTGTTGGTCGGTGCGGAGCTGGCGCTCGCATTGGGTCGGCTGCGAACCGTGCCATGAGCCTTCGATGACCTTCACGCATCCTGCACTGCTGGTCTCCTTGCTGCTTCTGCCCCTGGCGATGGTGCTCGCGCTCCGGGGCGAACGCCGGAGGCGCGCGGCCTTGGAGCGATTCGGCGATCCGGACCTGCTCGCCGGCCTCGCGGTCATTCCCGAGCCCAAGCGTCGCACTGCGCGTCAT
>DATHMJ010000219.1:0-4088 GCA_035487215.1 Gemmatimonadales bacterium | reverse complement strand
ACCCAGCTCGAGCAGAACTACTACGCGGTCCTGTCCTACCTGAAGGCCGAGAAGGAGCTCGCGTACCAGGTCGCGCTCTTCACCCGCTACACCGACCTGCATTTCCATCCGGACCCGCTCGCCGACATCCTCTTTAACGGGATCGCCCAGGACTTCCACCGGGGCAGCATCGCCACCGGAATTCAGGGCGATGGCAGCTACGTCCTCACGCCGACCCACACGCTCCGCGCCGGGGGGCTCGTCACCGCCGAACGGGTAAGCGTGCAGACGACCTCGTCGGTGGAGGATCCGGCGGGCCCTGACACCCCGTTCAACATCTTCGACAGCACCGGCAAGACCGCCTATTCGTACAGCGTCTACGCGCAGGACGCGTGGAAGATCGTCCCGACGGTGACCATCAACGGGGGCGTACGCTTCGACTACTACGCAGGGTTCCGGGACGAGTGGCAGTTCAGCCCCCGGCTCAACGTGGTCTGGATGGCCACGCCGACCACGACCGTCCACGCCGGCTATGCGCGCTATTTCACCCCGCCCCCCCTCGTCTTCACCCAGTCCAGCACCCTCAATCGATTCGTCGGCACGACCGCCGAGCCGGCGACCTTCAAGAACACGACCCTCAAATCTGAACGCGCCAACTATCTCGACGGGGGCGTCATCCAGCAGATCCTGCCGGGTCTCAAGGTCGGGCTCGATCTCTACTACAAGCAGGCGGAGGATCAGCTGGACGACGGCCAGTTCGGCGCGCCCGTCTTCGTCACCCCCTTCAACTACAAGCACGGGTACAACTACGGCGTGGAGCTCAGCGCCACCTACGTCGTCGGAGATTTCTCGGCCTATGGCAACCTGGCGGCGGCGCGGCAGCTCGCCACGCGGATCGAGACGGCGCAGGCGCTCTTCCTCGCCGAGGACCTCGCCTTTATTCAAAAACGCTACATCCACACCGACCATGACCAACTCATCACCGCCTCCGCGGGGGCCTCGTATCGCTGGGCCGGGCCGGGCACGCGATTCAGCTTGGATTTCCTGGCCGGGAGCGGGCTGCGGCGCACCGTCAAGCACGTGAATGATTCGTCGGTCCCGCCGTACCAGACGGCGAACCTCGGGATCGCCCAGCCGTTTACCCTCCCCGGCATCGGCAAGATGGAGGCACGGTTCGACATCTTCAACCTCTGGGACGAGCAGTACAAGATCCGGGATGGCACCGGGCTCGGGGTCTTCGCCCCGCAGTTCGAGCCCCGTCGCGCCTTCTATGGCGGACTCAAAAAGGAATTCTAAAGAGAAGGAAGGAGCTCGACTGATGCAGGACCTCCAGGGTTTCGTCGCGGCGCTCCGCGTGGGCGGCGCCATGATCTATCCGCTACTCCTGCTCGCGGTGGTGGCGGTGATCGTCATCCTGGAGAAGGCCTTCGTGTATGCGACGCGGACGCGCCTGCCCGCCGCGCTGCTCAAGGTGCTCGAGACCTACGGCTTCGCCTGGGAGGACCTCGAGCAGCGCGTGGGGCGCCTCGATCCCCGCAACTACTTCGGCCGCTTCTTCCGCGTCATCCTCGGCAACCGGACGCGCCCGGCCTGGTGGGTGGAGTCGCGGGCCGCCGAGGAGGCGACCTTGATCGAGCAGGCCCTCGCCCGCTGGCTCTGGATCCTCGAGACCATCGTGACGGCGGCGCCGCTGCTGGGCCTGCTCGGCACCATCACCGGGATGATCCGCGCGTTCCATCTCTTCGGCGCCGAGGGGCTCGTCGACCCGCGCGGGGTGACCGGCGGCGTCGCCGAAGCCCTGATCGCCACCGCGGTGGGCCTCTTCATCGCCCTGATCGCGCTGTTCGCGTTCAACTACTTCTCCCACCGCCAGGCCCAGGTCATGGACGAGATGGAGCAGCTCGGCACGCGGCTCGTCGACTTCATCCGACTGGAGGAAAAAGAAGGCGCGCCGTGAAGCTCCGCGCACTGCGCCAGCGGCGCCGCGGTCGCATCGAGATCATCCCGATGATCGACGTGATGTTCTTCCTGCTCGCCACCTTCATGCTGGCCTCCCTCTCGCTTCAGAACCTGCACTCCCTGGCCGTGAACCTGCCACGCGGGCAGGCGCCCCCCTGCAGACCATGCGGTCGGTGACCCTGACCGTCACCCGGGACGGCGAGATCCTGCTCGATCGGGCCCCGGTCACCCTCGACACCCTGCCCGCCACGCTCCGGCCGATGCTCGCGCCGGCGGGCACCAACGTGGTGGTGGCGGTGGACAGCGCCGCGCCGAGCGGCCTCGTTGTCCAGGCCATGCTGAAGGCCCGCGAAGCCGGCGCCGAGCACTTCCTCTTCGCGGTCGCGCCCAAGTAGTCCATCGAGCGGCGATGACCGAGACAGCCATCCGATTCCGTGACGATCCGTGGCCGCGCCTGCCGTGGCTGGTGCCGGTCGCGCTCATTCTGACCATCCTCTCGCAAATGGGGTTCCTGGCGCTGCTGCGCCAGCCGGCCGACAAGACGCGGATCCCGAGGCCCGTGGACGTCCAGATCGTCGAGTTGCCCGTGACGGTGACTCCGCCGGCGACCCGGCCGGCCTCACCGGCCCCACCGGCCCGGAAGCTGCCGCCAGCCAAGCCCCGAGTGGAGCCGCCGACGCCTCGTCAGGCGCCGCCGCAGGCGGAGGCCCGGATCGAGGCGCCGCGCGATCCCACGCCGCCGGCCGCGGAGGAGCCGGTCACGCAGCAGCCCGCGGCCCCCGCCACCGTCCCCGTGCCTCCCACAACCGCAGCGCCGAGTACGGCCGGCGCCCTCTCCCCGGTCTCCGCCGCCGTCCCGGCCGCCCGCCCGCAGGGGGCGCCCAGCGGCACGGACAATATGAGCGCCCGCGCCATCTACCGGCCGATGCCCGAGATTCCCGAATCGCTTCGCCACCGGACCGTGGAGATGGTCGCGGTGGCGCGGTTCCGAGTGACCGCCGACGGAAGCGCCCAGGTGGAGCTGACCGGGCCAACCGGCGATCCCGATCTCAATCGCGTCCTGCTCGAGACACTCAAGCGGTGGCGGTTTTTCCCGGCGATGCAGGCCGGCAAGCCCATTGTGTCAACGATCGATATTCGGATCCCGATCTCCGTGAAATAGGTGCCGTTCATGCAGTCGAGGCACGTTGCATGGAAGATCTTCGGAGCGCTGGCCACGGTCCTACTAACGATCTGGATCCCCCACTCGATAGCATTCGGCCAGACCGACCATGACGACGACGCCTCATTGGGCGAGTGGATCTTCCTGATCGTCTTGACGGCGATCGTCGTCATTGGTCTTGCGATTCTTCGTGTCGTCTATCGCCGCGCCACGAATCCGCATACCGGCTTGCCCTCAAGAGTGAAACGGCGACGCGCGAGAGGCCCGTTGCGGAGGGGACGACTCGACTAAGATGGCTGATTCGCCGACGGACCGACCCCGGGTTGTGGAGCCACCCGAGCCAGGATCGAGGGGATAGCCAACATTATCAATCACCCTCCAGCGGCGCGGGCGCCCCGTCCGTGGCCCGTCACCGTGACGTAATCAGCCAGACTCGGACACCGGCCTCAGGAGCCGCTGCCAGGCGCCCAGGGGGCGGTGAGCGCGCAGCTGCTGAGACATTTGGTGAACGCGTGGTCGTGACTGAAACACGGATGTCGATCGGGATCTCGAACCAGAAGCCCAGCGACCTGTTCGCCTGCAGCTGGTTGCGGGCCCGTGCAGCCAGACGATTCGTGGGTTGGAGGGGCGCCGAGTGAATGACGTTGGAGCAGCCGCCGAGGCGCAAGGCGCCGGGGAGGCTGCGATCGGACGTTCGTCACGGGCAGCTCGAGGGGAGCTTCGTGACACTCGGTGGCTATGCCCCTGTCAGAAAGTGATCGCAGGTGCGGGGGCCCGGCCGGCGCTCTTCGCATCGCCTTCAAGACAAGCGCATGTTATTAGAGACTTGGTAAAGCTCTGAGCGCTGTTCAGCCATCGGTTGAGTGGCACTCCTCTTGCTGCTTCTAGGTGAAGGCGGGGACACACGAAAAATGCGTTGTGCCATTGGACAGGTCTCGCCACCTCAGACAGGAATCTGATTGAAGCGCCACGGTGGAAATTGGGGCGC
>DATHMJ010000218.1:0-4301 GCA_035487215.1 Gemmatimonadales bacterium | reverse complement strand
CCATCGACGAAATGCTTGCTTCCGGTGACCGGGTCGTCACCCGGTGGACCGGCGAAGGCACCCATCGGGGCGCGCTCCGCGGCTTGCCCGCGAGCGGGCGCCAGGCCCGGGTCACCGGCATCTCGATCCATCGGATCGCCGGTGGACGCATCGTGGAGACCTGGGTGAACTGGGACACGCTGGGCATGATGGAGCAGCTCGGCGCGGCCCAGGTGCCGGCGCGGCGGGCGGTGGGGCGCTGATTGGGAGGTAGACACGGCGGCAGCGCAACGCGCTTTGCGTTTGCGCTCGCCGTGTTCCTGAGTGCCGCGCTTCTCTTCGTAGTCGAGCCGATGGTCGGCAAGATGGTTCTGCCGATCCTCGGCGGTGCGCCTGCCGTCTGGACGACCTGCCTGCTGTTCTTTCAGGTCGCTCTCCTCCTCGGATACCTCTACGCCCACTGGCTCTCGCGGAGGCTTGCGCCGAATCGGAGCGCGTGGCTCCACCTCACGCTGCTGGCCCTGGCGGCGGCGACCCTGCCGGTGGCCCTTCCCGCCGCGGAACCGACGCCGGAGGCGAGCCCGGTTCGCTGGCTGCTGCTTGCGCTCGTGGCCGCGGTGGGCATCCCCTTCGTCCTGGTCGCGGCCACCGGACCGCTGCTCCAGCGCTGGTTCTCCGAGCTGGATCACCCCGACGCAGCCGACCCCTACTTCCTCTATGCAGCCAGCAATCTCGGCAGCTTCGCCGGACTCCTCGCCTACCCGTTCCTGCTCGAGCCCTTCGTGTCGCTCGCGCGCCAGCGAGTGGCGTGGAGCGGGGCCTATGCCGGCCTCATCCTGACTATCGGGGTCGCGGCGCTGCTGCTGCGGCGCGGCGCGACCTCGCCCGCGCAGCGCGGGCGTTCACCTACGCCGGAAGCGGAGGGCGCGGGCGTGCGGCCCTGGCGCTGGCTGCTCCTCGCTGCAGTGCCGTCGAGCCTGCTGCTCGCGGTGACCACGCACGTGAGTACCGACGTGGCCGCGGTACCGCTGCTCTGGGTCCTGCCCCTCGCCCTCTATCTGCTGTCGTTCGTGGTCACATTCGCACGGCGCCCGCTGATTCCCGTCGGGCTCGCCGGCCGGTGGCTTCCGCTGGCCGTGCTGCTATGCGTTTCCGGCCAGCTGTGGGCCACGGGCGGGCCGATCTGGCTCACGCTTCCGCTCGACTACGGACTGCTGTTCGTGGCGGCGGTTCTGTGCCACGGCGAGCTTGCCCGCCTCCGGCCCGCCGCGCGACGGCTCACCGAGTTCTATCTCTGGGTGGCGCTGGGCGGCGCGCTGGGCGGTGCCTTCAACGCCGTGGTCGCGCCCCACGTCTTCACGTCGGTGGCGGAGTATCCGCTGGCCGTGGCCGCTGTCGCGCTACTGATCCGCTGGCCGGCGCGCACCACTGGGCCCGGCGGCATCACGACCTTCGTGGTCGCCGTGCTCGCGCTCGGGGTCGGGCTGGCCTATGCGGGGGCCTGGCTCGATTCGCCCCGGGTTATTGCGCGGGTTCCAAGCCAGCTCGTCCTGCTCAACGGGCTCGCACTCGCCGCGATCATCGGCGCGCTGCTCCTCTGGCGGCGCCGGTTCGACCTCCTGCTCGCCGTGGGGATCCCGCTGATCCTTGGCGTGGCCTGGATCGCCGAGGTCCGCCGCCCGGGCGTGCTGCTAGCGGCGCGCGACTTCTTCGGGGTCTATCGGGTGCAGGACACCCGCCAGGGGTTCCGGGTGTTTTTCCACGGTACGACTCTGCACGGACTCCAGCCCGTGGCCGTCCGGCGACGACTTTGGCCGACGAGCTATTACCACCCGGAGGGACCGTTCGGCGATGTGTTGGGGGGAGTGGCTCCGCCGCGGCCCGGGCGCCGGGTCGGCGTCGTGGGGCTCGGAGCCGGTGGGGCGGCAGCGTATGTCGGCCCGGACGAGTCGTGGACCTTCTACGAGATCGACCCGCTGGTTGGGCGGATCGCCCAGGACACCACGTACTTCACCTACCTGACCGAGGCCGCAAGCCGGCCGCGGGTAGTCCTGGGCGATGCCCGCCTCTCGCTCGCCCGCGACCCGGCCGCCCGATTCGACGTGCTCGTCATTGACGCCTTCAACTCGGACGCACCCCCGGTCCACCTCCTGACCCGCGAGGCATTGGCGGTGTACATGGGGCGGCTTGCGCCGGGCGGGCTTCTCCTGGTCAACGTCACCAACCGCCATCTCGACTTCGATCCCGTGGTCGACGCACTGGCGGCCGACGCCGGGCTCGTGGCCCGCGTGCGGGATCACGCCGTGACCCCCGCGGAGATTCGGCGCGGGGCCTACGGATCGACCTGGGCGGTGCTGGCGCGACGGGAGGAAGATCTGGGCGGGATCGCGCAGGACGCGCGGTGGAAGCCGCCGCGGAAGGGGGAGGGAGCGCTCTGGACCGACGACTTCTCGAATCTGGTGCGGCGGCTCCGTTAGCTCAATCGAGCCCGATCACGTCGAGAATGAACGCGTACTTGAAGGCGACCTCGCGGAGCATGTCGTAGCGGCCCGACGCGCCGGCGTGGCCCGCGCCCATGTTGGTGCGGAGCAGGAGGCGGTTCCCGTCGGTCTTACGAGCACGGAGTCGGGCGGTCCACTTGGCCGGCTCCCAGTAGGCGACACGAGGATCGTTGAGCCCGCCCGTCACCAGCATGTGCGGGTAGGCCTTCGCCTCGATGTTGTCGTAGGGGGAATAGGACCGCATGTAGGCATAGGCCGCTGGATCGTTCGGATCGCCCCACTCCTCGTACTCGGGCACGGTGAGGGGCAGGGACGGGTCGAGCATCGTATTCAGCAGGTCCACGAACGGCACCTCCGCCACGACCGCGTGAAACAGGTCGGGGCGGAGGTTCGTCACCGCGCCCACCAAGAGCCCGCCCGCGCTCGCCCCGTTGATCACCAGCCGGTCCGCCGCGGTGTAGCCCTCCGCGATCAGGTGCTCCGCCGCCGTGATGAAATCGGTGAAGGTGTTCCGCTTCCGGAAAAGCTTCCCGTCCTCGTACCACGGCCGCCCCAGGTCTTCGCCACCCCGGACATGCGCGATCGCCACGACGAACCCGCGGTCGAGCAGGCTCAGGAAGTGCGACGAAAAGGCAGCGTCGAAGCACGCGCCGTACGCCCCGTAGCCGAGCAGCAGAGCCGGACGGCTGCCGTCGAGCGGGAAGGGCCAGCGGTACACGAGCGAGACGGGCACGCCGGTGCCGTCCGCCGCGGTCGCCGTTACCCGCTCCGCGCGATAGCGTGACGGATCGTACCCCCGCACCGCAGTGCGCTTCCGCACGCTTAGGATGCGGGTGCTCATGTCGTAGTCGGCCACCGTAAGCGGCGTTACGAGCGACGCCCAGGCCAGCCGGAGCACGGTGGTGTCGAACTCGGGGTTGGCGCTCCGGTGGATGGTGCAGGCGGGCTCAGGCAACGTGATCCGGTGCCGCTCACCGCTCACGAGATCCGCCACCAGCACCCGAGGAAGCCCCGCTTCCCGCTCCCAGACCACCAAGTGGTCGCGGAAGGCGTCGATCGCGTCGAGCTTCACGGCCGGCCGATGGGGGAGCACCTCGCGCCAGTTCCCCGGCTCGTCTTCCGAAGCTTCCACAACCCTGAAGTTTTCGGCGCCCTTGTTGGTCAGGATGAAGAGCCGGTCCCCGCGGTGAGCGATGGCGTACTCCACGCCGGGCTCCCGCGATAGGAACACCCGCGGCTCGTCGAGCGGGCGGTCGGCGCGAAGCCCCCGGATCTCGGTGGTGGTGCCGCTCGTGCACTCGAGAAAGATCCAGCGGCGGCTCCGGCTCCGCGCCACGTCCAGCGCGAACGCCTCGTCCGGCTCGGCGTACACCATCACGTCGTCCGCGGGGTCGGTCCCGGGACGATGACGAAGGACGGCCCAAGGACGGCGGGCCTCGTCTACCACGACGTAGAAGAGCGTGCCATCGTCGGCCCAGGCCAGCGAGGGGGCGACCCCGCCGATACGCTCGGGAAGCAGCCGGCCGGTCGCGAGGTCCCGGATGAAGAGCCGGTGTGCCTCGTCGCCGGTGAAGTCCACCGCGAATGCCAGAAGGCGGTGATCGGGGCTGGGCTCGCTCAGGCCGAGACGCAGGTGCGGGTGGCCCTCGCCAAGCCGGTTCAAGTCGAGCAGCAGCTCTTCGGGCGCGTTGGCACGGGCGCGGCGGCGGTAGTGCAGGGGGTACTGTCGGCCTGCTACGACGCGGGTGTAGTAGAGCCAGTCGTCCTGCAACTCGGGCACGGAGTCGTCGGTCTCCGCGACCCGGCCGACCAGCTCGTGAA
>DATHMJ010000217.1:0-2442 GCA_035487215.1 Gemmatimonadales bacterium | reverse complement strand
GGGCTGATCCTCCCCGTCGATGAGGAAGAGCGCGGTGTAGTCAGCGACGCGTTGGGCCTGCTGCATGTTGTGGGTCACGATGACGATCGTCACCTCGGCGCACAGTTGCCGGATGGTCTCCTCGATCACCCGCGTCGAGGTGGGATCGAGCGCTGAGCACGGTTCGTCCATCAGAAGGACGCGAGGCCGGACGGCGAGCGCTCGGGCGATACAGAGCCGCTGCTGCTGCCCACCGGAGAGCGAGCCGCTGAGTGCGTTGAGTCGGTTCCGCGTTTCCCGCCACAAGCCGGCCTTCTGCAGGCACTCCCAGACCACCTGATCGCGGTCCGGGACTTTGAGGCCAGCGAGCTTCAGGCCCGACAGCACGTTCTGGGCGATGGTCATGTGCAGAAAGGGATTCGGGCGTTGGAAGACCATGCCGATCCGCAGCCGGGCCTCGGTGACCCGCATCTCCGGCCCGTACACGTCGACGCCGTCAAGGAGCACCTGACCCGATGAGGCCGCGCCCGGAATCATCTCGTGCATACGATTCAGCGTTCGCAAGAACGTCGACTTTCCACAGCCCGATGGCCCGATCAGCGCGGTGACGCGCCCCGCCCTCATTACTAACGAGGCACGGTCGATGACCTTCCGCCGCCCGAACCAGCAGCTGATATCGCGGGCCTCTAACGCCACCGGCTCTGGCCCGCCAACACCACCGCGTTCGTTCGGTGGCAACGCGCCTGCGTTGGGCACGGCCATGCGCTCCTCGCCCGGGCGAGAGATCAGCGCGGTCATCGCGCCCTCGCGTCGACGCGTTCACGGTACAACGGGCATCCCCAACTCCGCTCGCAGTGCAACGCCCAGCATGGTGCACCACACGGCGGCGATCAGGCCCGCCAGCCATCTCGCGTTGCCGGCGCGCCGGGCAAGCAGCGCGGCGGCGACCGCCCCCGGGAAGCAGAGCGGCGCGATGAGCGCGGCCGCGCAGAATCCGATCGTCAACTCGAGCCAGCCGCGACCGGGGTGGAAGATCGGAGGAATCCTTGGCTCGCTGGCGCCGCGACCCGACAGACCACTCGGGAAGAGTGGAATCGCGGCGCGGAAGATTCGCGCCCCGTCGTCGTGAGGCGAGTCAGACATTGGGTGGCAGCAACTTGGTCAGCTGCTCGAAGAGGACAAGGACAACGGCGACCCAGAAGGGCATCAGGACAGCAGCCGCGGCGACCGGCGGCAGATGGCGTCGAACGGGCCGATACAGCAGGCCCAGCCCAACCATGAGAGCGATGACCACCAGCGACAGGGGAAGCGCGCCAAGGCTGAACCCGCGGTTCGTCTCGCGAAGTCGAGCTGCGGCTGGGCCGGCTGGGGCAACCGGGCGCGTCGCTGGCAGCGGTGGCGCCGCAGTGCGAGCGGCCTCGATGGCCGGGGCGAGCCCGCTCAGGCTGGCCACGACCACGAGACGTTGCGTGGCGAGGAACTTCGGCGTGCAGGTGGTCAGCGTCAGCCGGTTGTCACCGTAGTCATCAACGACGCTTGTCTCGCCCGGCGACACGACGAGTTGGCGCGCCACCACGTATAGGTACCGGCCGGTGGCGGTGGTGGTGATAATGGTGTCGCCCGCTTTGAGCTCATCGAGTCGGCTGAAGGGTGCGCCGTAGGTCGTCCGGTGCCCGGCAATGGCGGAGTTGCCCGGCTGGCCCGGAACGGGTGAGCCCGGGTAGTGGCCGGGCCCGCGCTTGAGGTCGGACTCACTCGTCCCCTCGACCACAAACTGATCCAGATGGATGGCTGGGATCTCGATCCTTGCCAACGCCCCGCCGGGCAGCCGTGGCAGCGACGGCCGCTTGGACGGTGATGACGCGCCGCCCACCGTGGCGGCGTCGCCGGAGCCGCCGGACCCGGACGCGGACGCAAAATATGCATGCCGGAGATGGGCTTGCGCCCGGCGCTGCTCGAATCCGGTGCCCCAGAGCTGGTACGCGACGAAGATGATGACCAAGGCGCCGGCTAGTTCCATCCAAAGAAAGGCACGAGCCTGGCGAGCCGCTCGTTGTGTGATGCCTTCCGGCTCGGCGACTGGCCGAACGGGAACGGCCGGACCGATGACCGATTGGTCGACCGCGCTCGTTTGCAACCGCAGTCCGGGCGCGCCGTGCGCCGTTGGCCAGAGGTCCCGCGCGGGATCGGCGCCGATCGTCGGCACCGACCCGCCGGCAAAGGCCGGTGCTGGCGCGGCGCCGACAGCCAGCGCTGGCGGCGCAACGGCCGAGGCTGAGCAGGCGTCCGCGGCCGCCATGGTCAACTTGTGGGCGGAGCCCGAGAGAGCCCGAGGGACACCTTCAGCGGCCGGCGGCGTCGGCGCGGTCGCCGGCGAACGGCCCGAGGGGACCGCAAAAGGTCGGGGCTCGACGTGGGGTGACTTGCTCTTAGGACCCGGCGACCATTGTGGCCGTGCTGGGC
>DATHMJ010000216.1:0-2625 GCA_035487215.1 Gemmatimonadales bacterium | reverse complement strand
CGCGGCGGGAGAAGACGTCGGGCATGGCGGGCGGCATCACCATTACGCTCGAGGACCTCTCCGGCTGCCGGCGGTTCCACGCGGCGTTGATCCGGGGCGTCACGATTGGTCCGTCACCGGCGTGGCTCCGGCACCGGCTGGAGGCGGTCGGGGTGCGTTCGATCAGCAATGTGGTGGACGCCACGAACTACGTGATGCTCGAGCTCTCGCAGCCCATGCACGCGTTCGACGCAGCCCGGCTTCGGGGCAAGGCGCTGGTGGTTCGCCGGCCGCGCGCCGGGGAGACCACCCTCGTCACCCTCGACGGCGTCTCCCGCCCGCTCGACGCCGACACCACGGTCATCGCCGACGGTGAGGGCGTGATCGGACTCGCCGGCATCATGGGCGGGGCCAACTCCGAAGTGGGCGCGGACTCGAAGGACATTCTGCTCGAGGCCGCCTGGTGGGAGCCGTCCCGCATCCGCCGGACGCGCCGCCGTCTCGGCATGAGCACCGAGGCCAGTCACCGCTTCGAGAGAGGGGTGGACCTCTGGGCCGGGGCGGACGCGCTGCGCCGGTGCATCGAGCTGATCCTGGCCACGGCCGGCGGCACGCTGGTCGACGCGCCGCTCGACCTGTGGCCCGAGCCGTCGCATCCGCCCCGCATCTTCGTCCGGCGCGCGCGCGTCACCCAGGTGCTCGGCGTCGAGCTGCCCTGGCCCGAGCTGGAGCGTTGCTTGGTTGCGATCGGCGCGACCGTCGTCTCCAAGCCGGACGACGGCCGCATGGCCGTGGACGTGCCCGGATGGCGGCCCGATCTGAAGGAGGAAATCGACCTGATCGAAGAGATCGCCCGGATCCATGGCTACGAGGCGTTCCCGATGGAATTGCGCCCGGCCCGCTTCGGCTCGCTGCCCGACGCGCCGATCGAGCTGATCACCACGGGGGTGCGGAACGGCATGGCGGCGGAGGGGCTCTTCGAGGTCAGCACGCTCCCCATGACCGCGATTGGGCCCCCCGACGCCGTCCGGCTCCTCAATCCGCTCTCGGCGGCGGACGCCTACCTGCGCCACAACCTGCTCCCAGGTCTGACGCGGCAGGCTCGGCTCAATTGGGATCAGCGCCTCCGCAACATCCGGCTGTTCGAGGTCGGCACCGTGTTCCGGGCCCAACCGGGCCAGCGTCCCATCGAGCGTCGGCACGTGGCTGGGATCGTGTCGGGGAGCCGCGAGCCCTTGCACTGGACCGGCACGGGCCGCGCCGACTACGATCGCTGGGACCTCGCGGGACTCTTCCGGGTGGCCGTCGCTCTGGCAAATCCGGCTGCGTCGCTACAAGTTGAAGGCAATACGTGGGTTGCCGTAATGGAGGATGGGCGGAGGGTGGGCCAGGCGGGGCCGCTGGAAACCGACGCCCCTCCCTGGGCCGCTCCGCTGTTCGGGTTCGAGGTCGAGCTGGATGCGACGCCGCGGCGGCCGGCGCGTTTCCGCCCCCTGCCGTCCACTCCTTCGTCCGAGCGGGATCTCGCGCTGCTGCTCCCCGACGGGATCACCGCGGCTCAGGTGGTCCGGGTGCTCCGGCAGGCTGGCGGCCCCTTGTTGGTGGGCCTTGCCGCGTTGGACGAATACCGCGGACCCGGCATTGGCGCCGGGGTCCGCAGCGTGCTCTTTCGGATGACTTTCCGGGCGCCGGATCGCACGCTGGAGACCGCGGAGATCGACACGCTGGAACGGCAGGTGCTCGCCGTGCTCGAGCGGGAGTTGAACGTGAAGCGGCGTGAGGCCGGGTCGGAAGAGCCAGAGGGGAGCTGACGTGACTTACACCTACGAACGTCCCGATCTGCGCGCGCTGGCGGAGCTGGAGGAGCTGTTTCAGAACCTCGGGAACGAGGTGGCTGCCTGGCGGCGGCGCTCGCTCAAGGCCGAGGCCGAGCTGCAGGACATCCGGGCGAAGGGCGGGGTGTACGAGGGCCCGGAGCTTTCCGGCAGCCGCCATCGGGTGGTCGAGCTCGAAACCGAAAACCAGGCGCTGCGGGAGCGGATCGAGGCAGCCAAGGAGCGCGTCCGGTCGCTGGCGGCCCGATTGGCGTTTCTCGAACAGGGGGGAACGGCCTCGTGACGACCTCGAAGAACGCCGTCCGCGTGATCATCGGCGGCGAAGAGTACACGGTCCGATCGGAGCTGCCGCCGGAATACACGCGCGAGGTGGCGGCCTACCTCGACGCCGCGCTCAAGCGGGTGCGCGACATGCTCCCTTCGGTCGAGACCCACAAGGCGGCGATCCTCGCGGCGCTCGCCATCACCGATGAGTTGTTCCAGGCCCGGCGCGGCGATCGGGAGATCGCGACCCGCATCTCGACCATCGCCGACGACCTCGCCCGACTTCTGCCTCCGGCCAAGCGGGGGAACCGCGTCTCCGGTACGGTTTCCGTCTCCGAATGATCCGCGCCGTCATCAGCCTGCTCGGCTCCATGGATCGCCAGCTATTGGCGCTTCTGGGTCTCGCGGTCGGTGTCCTCGTCGCGACCATTTACTTCCTCATCCGTTCCCAGATGGATCAGCGGCGGGGGCGCCGGATCGTCGCCGTCGCACAAGCGGAAGCCGAGCGGCTCCGCGCCGACGGGGTGCGCGAGGCGGACGCCTCCCG
>DATHMJ010000215.1:0-4463 GCA_035487215.1 Gemmatimonadales bacterium | reverse complement strand
CCGGTGGCGGGCCAGGTCCTGCGGCGGCGATACGATCTGGTGCGGGCCGATGGCGCGGTCGCCCTGACGGCATCGTCGCACGCCTTCGCGAGGCTCGGGTTCATCGCGCAGGTGCGGCGGGACGACTTTCTCGACGCGAGCCTGGTCGCGACCTCCCCGTTTCCTCGATCGGTGACCGGCGCCGCCGGTCCCTATCTGTGGCTCAACCGCGCGTCGTTCGTCGTGGTGCACAACTATCGGAGCTTCGCCCGGGAGGAAGACGTCGATCTGAGCCCCGTGCTGTTCCTCGGCGTCTACGCGGCGCCCAGTGCGTTCGGCTACGATCGCGATGGGCTGGGCCTGCAGGGCAATCTGGGAGCCGGCGCCCGAACGCCCGGTGGATTCGTTTCTCTCGGCGCGAGCGCGACCGGGCGCGTGACCTCCGCGGGGCTGGACTCGGGGACGGTGCGCGTTACCGGGCGATGGTTGTTGCAGCCCTCGCGGCTCCAGTCTATCGTCGTCCTCGCGCAGCTGGGCTGGCAGAAGAACGCGGTGCCGGGCGAGGAATTCGATCTCGGGTTGGGTCAGGGGCCGCGCGCGTTCTACGCTCACGCCTTCACCGGCGACCGCCTGATGAACCTGCTGGTCGAGTATCGCTGGACCGTGGCGGAAGATCTGTGGGACGCGCTGGGCGTCGGCTTCGCCACGTTCGTGGATCACGGTGGTGCCTGGTATTCGGGCTCACCCCGTCGCACCGGCACGGACGTGGGCTTGGGTATACGGCTTGGCCCGAGTCGCGGGACCGACACCGACGCCGTGATCAGCATCGATCTCGCGCGACGCTTTGCAACCGACGTGCAGGGTGCCGGGTGGGCGATCGTGGTGCGGAGGGGCGTGCGCTTTTAGACCGGGAACTTCGACGCTTGGGGGGAACGGGTGGGGAAAATCCGGATGATCGGCGTGCCGCTCGACCTCGGCGCGAGTCGTCGGGGCGTCGACATGGGGCCCTCAACGTTGCGCATCGCGCATCTGGCCGATCGCCTTCGCGAGTTGGGGCATGACGTCGAGGACATCGGCAATCTTCGCGTGCCCGATCGCGCGTCGCTTCCCGCCGCGGCGAGCCCGCTCGATTTTCTCTCGACCATCACCGACGTTTGTGGCGACCTGGCGAACGCGTGCGCGCAAGCGGTGCGCGAGGGCCATGCTCCGCTCGTCCTCGGCGGCGATCATTCCCTGGGTGCGGGGTCGGTTGCCGGCGTGGCGACCGCGCTGGCCGAGCAAAAGCGCCGCCTTGGACTGCTTTGGCTCGATGCGCACGGCGATTTGAACACGCCCAGCAGCACGCTCAGCGGCAACGTCCACGGCATGCCGGTGGCTCACCTGCTGGGCCACGGCGATCCGCGACTGGCGGCGATCGCCAAGCCGGTGCCGGCGGTCCGTCCGGAGAACGTCGCACTCGTCGGCATTCGGGATCTCGACCCGGCCGAGCGCGAACATGCCCGTCGATTCGGGATTCGGGTCTTCACGATGCGGGAGATCGACGAGCGTGGTCTCCGCGCCGTCATGGAAGACGCGCTCGCGATCGCGAGCGAGGATACGGACGGCCTGCACGTTTCGCTGGACATGGATTGGATCGACCCGGATGAGGCGCCCGGGGTCGGCACGCCCGTTCGCGGGGGTGCGACCTATCGTGAGGCACACCTCGCGATGGAGCTGGTCGCGGATACGGGTCGGTTAGTGTCGATGGATGTGGTGGAGATCAATCCGGTCCTCGACTCGCACAATCGAACCGCGGAGCTGGCGGTGGGCCTCACGGGGAGCGCGTTCGGTCTGCGCATACTGTAGGCGTGGGCAGCCTTTAGCCATTGGCTGGTAGCCCGTAGCTCCCTCCCACCGGCGTTCCCGCTCCCGGCCTGAAACAGGCGGTTTGCGGCCCCGTAGAGCCTATTGAGGGTGGGTTGTCTTGCCCCGGTGGGGTTCGATCGTCATATATCAGAGGGGCAGGCACAGGTCCCGGCGTTTCGATCGGCAACTCCATGCGCCTCACGCTCTTAGAATCCGACCACCGTTTTATTCAAACGGCCGAGTACGCGGTGATCAGCATTCTCGCGCACGGGGTCGTGATATTGGCCGCGGTCTCCGTGACTGCGGGCGGTCGCCAGCTGCCGCTGACCGAGCGTGATGCCCGCATTTTCTTCCTCCTGCCACCCGACCGCGTAGACGTCCGGTCGCGCCAGATGGAAACGGACCAGTGGGGCAAGCTGGGAGCCGATCTCGAGAACGGTCGGCGCTCGTCGGTCGCGACCCCCGGCTTCTATATCCGTGAACCGGCGGCGGGTCGCCGGTCCCTGGCCGATAAGTCCGGCGCCCGCGGGCAGCTTCCGATCGGCCTCGACCTCGGCCGTCCGGATACGATCTTCAGCGTGCTGGAGGTCGACTCCACGGTGGAACGGTTCGAGGGCAGCGCCGCCCCGGCCTATCCTCCGGAGCTGCTCGCACGCGGGCGCGAGGGTACGGTGTACGTGCAGTTCGTGGTGGACACGACCGGCCTGGTCGATACCGCCTCGATTCGGATCCTGTCGAGCCCCGATTCGTTGTTCGAACAGTCCGTGCGCTCGGCGCTGTCGAGCACGCGGTTCCGCCCCGCCAAGCGCAGCGGTCACAAGGTCCGCCAGCTCGTCGAGCAGCATTTCCGCTTCACCATCACCGTCCCCTCGCAGATCGCCGACAACAAACAGGTGAGTTAGGCCCTGGCGCCGGGCGTCAGGCGCACTACCTTGAGTTTCCGTCCGTCCCGCCTCCGGAAGATTCGAGGCGGGTTGCAGGCATCATCCAGCCAAAGAGCGACAGCGATTCGATGCGACGCAACCGATTGGGCTGCGCGGCGGCAGTCTGCCTGGCCCTTCTTCCCGCCGGAGCAGCGGCCCAGGCTGGATCGCCGGCCGTGGCCATCCGCGCGGGCCTCATTCTGCCGATCGTCGGACCCGAGATCCGGAACGGGATTCTCTTGATCGAGGGCGGGAAGATCGTCGCCGTGGGGCCGGCCGATCGCGTGACGGTCCCGGCCGGCGCCCAGGTGGTCGACGCAACCACCAAAGTGGTCTTTCCCGGCTTGATCGATTCCCATTCTCACATTGCCGACGCGGAGTGGAATGACAAGGCCTCGCCGATTCAGGGCGACGTCCGAATCCTGGACGCGCTCAACCCGTTCGCCGACGGGGTGAAGCGGGCCCGCGCGGGCGGGATCACCACCGTGAACATCATGCCCGGCTCGGGACACCTGATGAGCGGGCAAACGGCCTATCTCAAGCTTCGCGATGCGACGCGCATCGAGGACATGCTCATCTGCTCGGACCCCATCACCCAGATCTGCGGCGGGATGAAGATGGCTAACGGGACCAACTCCCGCGGCGACCCGCCCTTCCCCGGCTCGCGTGCCAAATCGGCCGCGCTGGTTCGCGAGAAGTTCGTGAAGGCCATCGAATACCAGAAGGCGCTCGGCGCGGCGGACTCGACCAAACGTCCGGCTCGCGACCTCGAGTTGGAGGCGATCGTTCAGGTGTTGGAGGGGAAGCGGGTCGTGCACTTCCACACGCACCGCGCCGACGACATTCTGACCGTCCTCCGGCTGCAGAAAGAGTTCGGCTTCAAGGTCGTGTTGCATCACACCAGCGAAGCGTGGAAAGTGGCGAAGGACATCGCTGCCTCCGGGGCACCCGTCTCGCTCATCGTGATCGACTCGCCGGGTGGGAAACAGGAGGCGGTCGACTGGCATCCGGAAAACGGCGCGGCGCTCGAGAAGGCCGGGGTGCTCGTGGGTTTCCACACCGATGACTGGATCACCGACTCGCGCTTCTTCATGCGGGAGGCGGCGATGTCGGTCCGTGCCGGCATGTCCCGAACGAAGGCGCTCGAAGGGCTCACGATCGCCAACGCGAAGATCCTCGGACTGGAAAACCGCATCGGGTCGCTCGAGGCAGGCAAGGACGCGGACTTCGTCGTCCTGAGTGGCGATCCACTCAGCGTGTACACCCACGTGGAGCAGACCTGGATCGATGGGAAGAAGGTCTTCGATCTTCGCGACCCGGTGCAGCGAAACTACGCGACCGGCGGTTACGGGTACTCGCGGGACGACCGGACCGAAATCGACGAGGACGATGGCGACGCCGGAGCGACGCAGTGAGGCCGGCGATGCGGACGGGTTCGGCGATGCGGACGCGCTCGGCGTCTTGCGCGGCGCTCGGACTTCTTGCCGTAGGCGTTCTGCCCGCCCGGGCGCAGGTCGCCGTGCGCGGAGACACGGTCTACACGATGGCCGGCGCCCCGATCCGGAACGGTGTCGTGGTCGTGGGACGCGACGGGAAAATCGAGCGCGTCGGGCCCGGCGGCAGTACCTCGATTCCCAAGGGGTATCGAGTCCTCACCGCCAAAGTCGTGACGCCGGGCTTGATCGACGCCCATACGGTCGTGGGGCTGGCCGGAAG
>DATHMJ010000214.1:0-4024 GCA_035487215.1 Gemmatimonadales bacterium | reverse complement strand
TCGACCGTCGGCGATCAGGTCACGAAAGCTGGGCATCGGTCCCTAGTAAACGAGTCATCGCTCATAGTGGAGATTCGGCGCCAGCCACCGCTCCGCGGTCGCGACGTCCATCCCCTTCCGCTTGGCGTAGTCCTCGACCTGATCCTTCTCGATCTTGCCGACGCCGAAGTATTTCGCCTCCGGCCGCCAGAAGTACCACCCGCTTACCGATGCGGCCGGCAACATCGCGAAGCTGTCGGTCAGCTCGATCCCGGTGCGCGCCCCGGCGTCGAGGACGCTGAAGAGCGCTTCTTTTTCTGTGTGGTCGGGACAGGCGGGATACCCCGGAGCCGGTCGGATTCCCTGGTACTCCTCACGGACCAGTGCCTCGTTCTCCAGGACTTCGCCCCGCGCATACCCCCAAAACTCGGTGCGCACCCGTTCGTGCAGCCGTTCCGCGAATGCCTCGGCCAGCCGGTCGGCGAGCGCCTTTGCCAGGATCGCGCTGTAGTCGTCGTGCTGCGCCTCGTAGCGTGCCACCAGCGGGCCCAGGCCATGGCCCGCGGTGACCGCGAAGGCACCGACGTAGTCCCGGACCCCGGACTCCCGCGGAGCCACGTAGTCGGCCAACGCGAGGTTGGGTCGGCCACCGCTCTTGGACATCTGTTGCCGCAGCGTGCGGATCGTGGCGAGCACGGCCGCGCGGCTGTCGTCGGTGTACAGCTCGATGTCGTCACCCACCGCGTTGGCGGGGAAGAATCCGACCGCCCCGCGCGCGGTGAGCAACCCCTCCGCCACGATCGTCCGCAGCATGCGCTGGGCGTCCTCGAACAAGTCTCGCGCCGCCTTGCCCACCGCCGGATGCGTCAGGATCGCGGGATACTGACCGGACAGCTCCCAGGTCTGGAAGAAGGGGGTCCAGTCGATTCGGGCGACCAGCTCCGCGAGCGGATAGTTGTCGAGCGTGCGAGCACCGAGGAAGCATGGACGCGGGGGCGTCACGCTGGTCCAATCGATCGCCAGTCGATGGGTCCGTGCCTCCGCGATCGTCGGCCGCGGCTCGCCAGCCTGCCGCTCGGCCCGGGCGTCGCGGATGCTCTTGTACTGGTCGCGCACATCCTGCACGAACTGATCCCGGCCCGACTCACTGAGCAGGCTGCTCGCCACCCCCACCGCGCGGGACGCGTCGAGCACGTGCACGGTGGGCGACTTGTACTGGGGCGCGATCTTCACCGCGGTGTGCGCGCGCGAGGTGGTGGCCCCGCCGATGAGGAGCGGTACCGTGAATCCCTCGCGCTCGAGCTCGCTGGCCACGAACGCCATTTCTTCCAACGACGGCGTGATCAGGCCGGAAAGGCCCACGATGTTGACCCGTTCCGCCCTGGCGGCCTCCAGGATTTTCGCGCACGGCACCATGACGCCGAGGTCCACCACGTCGTAGTTGTTACACTGTAGCACGACGCCGACGATATTCTTGCCGATGTCGTGCACGTCCCCCTTGACTGTGGCGAGCAGGACTTTCCCCTTCGGCTTTGCGTCCGCGTGCTTCTCCGCTTCGATGTAGGGGACGAGATGCGCGACCGCCTTTTTCATCACTCGCGCGCTCTTCACCACCTGCGGGAGAAACATCTTCCCGGATCCGAACAGGTCGCCCACGATGTTCATCCCATCCATCAGCGGCCCCTCGATCACCTGGATCGGCCGCTCGTAGAGCTTGCGGGCCTCCTCGGTGTCTTCGACCACGTAGTCGGCGATGCCCTCGACCAGCGCGTGCGCCAGGCGCTCCTGCACCGGGGCGCTCCGCCACGTGAGATCGTTCACCTCGACGGCGTGCCGTTTCACGGTATCGGCGACTTCCAGCAGCCGCTCGGTTGCGTCCGGACGGCGGTTCAGAACGACGTCTTCCACCCGCTCGAGCAGGTCGGGCTCGATGTCGGTGTAGATCGGCAGCGCTCCGGCGTTCACGATTCCCATGTCCATCCCGGCGTGGATGGCGTGATAGAGGAATACCGTGTGGATCGCTCCGCGGAGCGCGTCGTTCCCCCGAAATGAGAACGAGACGTTGCTCACGCCGCCGCTCACCAGCGCGTGCGGCAGTGCCTCCTTGATCCGGCGGGCGGCCTCGATGTAGGCCACCGCGTAGCCGGCATGCTCCTCGATGCCGGTGGCGATGGCGAAGATGTTGGGATCGAAGATCACGTCCTCGGGTGGGAAGCCCACCTGCTCGGTGAGGATGCGGTACGATCGGCGGCAAATGTCGACCTTCCGCTCGACGGTATCCGCCTGGCCCCGCTCATCGAACGCCATCACGACCACGGCGGCCCCATAGCGGCGCACGAGCCGAGCCTGGCGAACGAAGGCCTCCTCGCCCTCCTTGAGGGAGATCGAGTTGACGACGCCCTTCCCCTGCATCCGCTTGAGCCCGGCCTCGATCACCGACCACTTGGACGAATCCACCATGATCGGCACCCGGCTGATGGCGGGCTCCGATCCCAGCAGGCTCAGGAACGTTCCCATCGCGCGCTCGGAGTCGAGCATCGCTTCGTCCATGTTCACGTCGAGGAGCTGTGCCCCGCTCTCCACTTGCTGCCGGGCGACCTCGAGCGCGGGCTCGTAGTTCCCCTCGAGCACGAGCTTGGCGAAGCGCCGCGATCCCGTCACGTTGGTCCGCTCTCCGACGTTCACGAAATTGGTGTCGGGGCCGATGACGACCGGTTCCAGCCCGCTCAATCGACAGTGTCGCTCGATCGTGGGTGGCCGGCGGGGCGGAAGGCCGCGGACGGCCTCGGCGATGGCGCGGATGTGCGCGGGCGTGGTGCCGCAGCACCCGCCCACCAAATTCACCAGGCCGTGCTCCGCGAACTCGCGGATCACGCCGGCCATGGCATCCGCGGTCTCGTCGTACTCTCCGAATTCGTTGGGAAGCCCCGCGTTCGGGTAGGCGCTGACGAACGCCGGCGTCACCCGCGCGAGCTCCTGAACGTGCGGACGCAGTGCCCGGGCGCCGAGGGCGCAGTTGAAGCCCACGATGAGCGGCTCGGCGTGCATGACGGAATACCAGAAGGCCTCCGGCGTCTGGCCCGAAAGCGTCCGGCCGCTCTGGTCGGTGATCGTGCCGGAGATGATCAGCGGCACCCGCTCGCCCCGCTCCTCGAAGACCTTCGCGATCGCGAAGATCGCGGCCTTCGCGTTGAGCGTGTCGAAGATCGTCTCGACCATCAGCAGGTCAGATCCGCCGTCCAACAGCGCCCGCGCGGCGTCCGCATAAGTGGCGGCCAGCGTGTCGAAGTCGACGTTGCGGAACCCCGGGTCGTTCACGTTGGGCGAGATGGACGCCGTGCGGGTCGTCGGCCCCATCGCTCCCCCGACGAAACGCGGCCGCCCCGGCTCCGCAGCCTCGAACTCGTCGGCCGCGGCGCGCGCCAGCCGCGCCGCCTCGAAGTTCAGCTCGTAGGTCAGCGCCTCCATCCCGTAGTCGGCCATCGAGACCGCGTTCGAGGTGAACGTGTTGGTCTCGATGATATCCGCGCCCGCGGTGAGGTAGGCCCGGTGGATGTCCCGCACGATGTCCGGCTGCGTGAGGGAGAGCAGGTCGTTGTTGCCTTTGACGTCGCGGGGCCAGTCGGCGAACCGCGTCCCGCGGAACTCGCGCTCCCCCAAACGGTGGGCCTGAATCATGGTGCCCATCGCTCCATCCAGTACCAGAATCCGCTCCTGAAGGAGGGGCGCCAGCCGGGCCAGACGAGCGTCGCGCGCGCGGGTGGCCGTGCTGTCGGTACGGGATGGATTGCGCGACTGGATCACACGGTCTCCCACTACGGAAAAGCCCCGGAGCCAAAACGACCCGGGGTCAGGCGTTTTAGCGATTGTTTAACGTGGTCGCAAGCTGCCGCAAATCACCACGGGGCCGTCGGTTGTCTCAGCAACCTAACCGGTTGATACCCGGCCCTCAAGGCCCCCAATGGCCGCGCGCTAACCGCAAACGGGCAAAGCCTTTCGCACTCACAGCGCACCGACGACGAGCACCTGAGCCGCCCACAATATC
>DATHMJ010000213.1:0-3543 GCA_035487215.1 Gemmatimonadales bacterium | reverse complement strand
GTGACGCGGAGCGGCAGCACGTTGAACTTGCGAACGAGCTGCTCCGGGATCGCGGCCTTCACGGCCGGATCCATGGCCGTGAGATCCGCGATCGGAAATCGGAATCGTGCGGCGATGGCGGAGAGAACCTGGCCGTCCGTGGCGAGCTTGCGCTGCACCGCCGTTTCCCAGAGGGACACGGGGCCGCCGTCCGCCGTCCGGAGCGCCTGAAAGGCATCTCCGGGCAACAGCGGCTCAAGTGTGGGGACCAGCCATTCGTCCGTGAACTGCATGCGCGCGATTCACCCGCTTTGGCAATGACAAGAGCGCCGGCAGGCGCCCTCAGGCAAGATAAGACGGCACCGCTGCGTGCGGGTAGACATGACCTAGAGGAGCCCCCACCAATCCCGATGGATGTCGAACGTGATGCCGAACTTGCCGTCTCTGAGGCCGACGCCGGCCTCGATCCGGATCAGGCGCATGAACAACTCCGCCGCCACTCCAGCCACGGGCCGGACGCCGTGGGTTGCCTGCCACGGCAGCCCGACATAGGCCCGATCGGACCATCCCGCCGCCACAAACGGCGCGACCACCATCATAGGACCGGTAGAGGCGAAGGAGCCTAGCGGAATTGCGGGAGCAGGCACGTTCACGCGCCATTCCAGTTCCGCGAGCGCGTAGGAGCGGCCGCCGAACGCGCGGAACGGCTCGCCCACAAGCGTACCCCGCCCCCCAAGCACAAAGCTCCGGTAGGCCGGCAGCCCGTCGCTGCCGATGCCGGTGTGAACGGTGCCGGCCAGCTCGGTCCGCCCGAGCGGGAGATGCCACGTGCCGTCGAGCGCTCCCCTGATGAAGCTGGTCGGCCCGTCGCCTACCTCGAGCGCGAGGGCACCGGAAGCGCCGAGCCGCGATGCGACGCTCGCCTCCTGCTCGAGCTGGAGGCGCGCCAGCCGATAGGTGCCGGCGCCCAACGCGGGGTTGGGCCGGTAGGTGCCGTGTGCCGGCGTCGCCGCCACGTCGAGCCCGCGACTCCGCTCCACCCCGAGGTCCAAAGTGACCGCGGCTCGCGCGGTGAGGCGCTGTCTGATGCTGCCACCGGCGCGATCGAGCAACACGTAGTCGCCGTAGTCGTCTCCGTTTTCCTGAGACAGAAACGAGTTGAGCACGGGAGAGATGACGGGCAGGTCGCTCACGTCGCGCACCTGACGCCGGGCCGACAGTCGTATCTCGGTAGCGCCGAAGCCGCTGACGAGCGCGAGCCCGCCGGTGACGCGTTGGTCCGACGTACCGAAGGCGATCGCGGGCTCCAAACGCAGCCGTCCGGTTCCCAACCGAATGCCACCGCCCAGACCAAGCGTCAGCCCTTGCACCCGATTCACGTGGGCCAAGTCGCTCAGCGACCCGATGCCGAGGCGGGCGGCCGGCAACCCGCTCAATGCCCTTGCGCCGGCGAGCCGAGCGACTTCCACCCGGACTTCCTCCAGGTCGCGCTTGTCGGCGGGCGTTCCCTCGCCGGTAAGCGCGTCGCCGAGCGCACCGGGCCAGGTGCCGTCATCGGGCTCGGGATGGACGAGGCCGCCGATTTCCGGACCGGCGAGCACGTCGGGTGGCACGCTCACGTCGAGCTCGTAGTCGCCGATCTCCCAGCGGCCGCGAATGATTCCACGGGCGGGGAAGTCCACCCAGGTCGTGCGCCGGCGAATCTCGATCTCCTGGCGGTAGGGGAGCCAGAAACGACCTTCCCGGAGCGAGTTTTCCAGGACGACGCTGATGTCCTCGAGGTTCCGCTCCAGATAGGCGGCGGCCGTGAAGCTGAAACGGAAGCGAACGAGGTCGGCCGACGCCGCGTCCAGATAGAGCCGTCCGATCACGAGGGGCCTGGCGTAGTCGCGCGGCCGAACGAGGACTTCGCGCACGCGGACGAGCCCCTGCGGGCCCTGGATGGCCAGGGAATCTCCGAGCGCGAAGTCGTAGGCCTCGAGCCCCTCGGGCGAGAGCGGATGCACCGCGTCCTTGACCTCATCACCCTCGCCGATCCGGATGCGGTCGCCGAAGTTGTTGGTCACGATGCCGAGGTGGTCGCGGTGGTAGTTGATGTCGGTGGGGAGGAATCGGCCGTCGCGCCAGCGCCGAATGACCTGCTTGCTCCGGTTCGGGGCCTGCCAGTACACTTCCACGTCCAATTCGTCCGCCTTGACGAGGCGCGGCGGCCCACCGAGTCCCTTCCCGACCTGGGCCAGGAACAGCACGAAGCCGTGCGCCCGCGTGTGATAACTTCGGAGCGCCGGGTCCGCCTGGGCGGTCTGCCGGCGCTCGACGGCCCGGCGCACGAGCGCCAGCGCGTCGGGCACATTCCAGGCTTGACCCGCGAGCGGCGAGATGTGTGCGGCCAGGATCGAGAGGGACAGGAAGACGACGCGCATCGCGGAGTTTGGCATGGATTCCGAACGTTCTCTCCTCCCCGGTCCCGGCACACGCCTCGCTCGTCGAATATTCCGAGCCGCCGCCGCCGCGACAACCGCGGGGCTGCTGGCGTGCGCGTCGGCCCCACTCAACGGACCCAAGGCGCCGACGCCGACGACCGGAGACCCGAAGCGGACCTACGCCCTGCCACAGGTGTACCTGCTCCAGATGTCCGACCCCCCGGTGCCCGACACCACGGTCCGCGTGCGGCGCGGCGTGCCTCGAGTGATCGTTCTCCGCCACGCGGCTCCCGACGACCTCACGTTCGCCGAGCTCGACCTCCCGGCCGCCGCGTTCGACACCACCAGAGGGGATTCGGTCGACATCACCATCCACCCTCGCCCGGGCCTGTACGGCGTGGATCTCACGACTTCAGCCACGCTCAAGTCCGCCACGCTCACCTTCAAGTACGCCGTCCACTTCAAGGCGCCGGACGACGCGCGGGCGGCTCTTGGATCCGACGTGGCCTTCGAGCGCCTGCTCGCGATCGGTAAACTGGGCTCGGGCGAAACCATCGCCTTCCAACGCTCGTCCCGTCCCGCCGCGGATAATCTGTCCGCGGAGTTGACGTCCGCCGGGAGCTACATCGTCGGAGCACCCAAGTGACCGACCGGCTCGCGGAGTTTCGGGCGCGCGCTCGGAAGGGCGGCGGCATGATTCCGGTGACCCGCGAGGTCGTCCTGGACGGCGACACGGCGGTGACCGCGTTCGCCAAGCTGCATCGCGGGCCCTGGGGGTTCCTGCTCGAATCACTGGAGGGAGGGGAGCGCTGGGCGCGCTACACCTTCCTCGCGACGGATCCGCGCGAGGTCTTTCGCTATCGGGGGCGCGTGTGCGAGCGCTGGACCACGGCCGACGGCTGGCGAACGGTGGAGGCGGACGTGGCGCCGCTCGACCATCTCGGGCGCACGATGCGGCGCTACACCCCGATCGATGTCCCCGGACTGCCGCGCTTCATCGGCGGGGCCGTGGGCTACCTGGGCTACGACATCGTGCGGACGATCGAGTCGCTTCCTTCCGCGCCGCCGGACGATCGCGACCTTCCCGATGCCCTGCTCATGGTGGCCGACACGCTGCTCGTGCTCGACAATGTGTACAACC
>DATHMJ010000212.1:0-3788 GCA_035487215.1 Gemmatimonadales bacterium | reverse complement strand
ATCAGGCGGCTCAGGCCAATCGGGAGTGGCTGAGGAAGAGGATCGTCCGGCCCGAGGAAAGGCGCGTCGGGTTTCTCGGCTACGGGATGATGGCGAAGGCGCCGGCACTGGTGTTGAAGTCGCTCGGCTTCCCGGTCTCGGCCTGGGTTCGCACACCACGGAACGACGCTGAGGTCCCGATTTTTCACGGCCGCGACCAGCTCCAGCCGTTTCTCGGCCAGACCGATATCGCCGTCTGCCTGTTGCCGCTGACGCGAGAGACCGCGGGCATCTTCTGCGCTCGTACCTTTGCCATGATGCCGCGAGGGGCGATGCTGGTGAATGTCGGGCGCGGCAAGCACGTCGTGGACGATGATCTGATCGCCGCCCTCGACTCCGGGCAGTTGTCCTACGCCGCGTTGGACGCCTTATGGCCCGAGCCCTTGCCGCCGGAGAGCCCGCTCTGGCTGCACCCCAAAGTCACCGTGATGCCGCACGTCGCGCGGCGCCCCACCGTTCGTCAGCTCGCGACGGAAATCGTCGCGAACATCCGAAGCCTCGAGTCGGGCGGCCGGCTTTTGCAGGAAATCGACAAGGCAATGGGATACTAGACGAAAGCGCGTCATTGCGAGGACCCCGGACGGCCGCCCTGCGGGCGTTCCGGGGGACGCGGCAATCTCGATCCGGCTTGGCGTCTTGTCGACGAGATTGCTCCGCTGCGCTCGCAATGACGAACCCTTTCGCATGGCGTCAACCTCGACGAACGTACGGGCGGACGGCGTCGATCAGCGCCGCGGTCGGGGCGAGGCGCGGTCCCTCGCCCTCGTCGACCGGCGGGACGATTATGACGCCCCATTCGGGCAATTTCTTCAGAGATGCTTGCGCCACGGGGTGGATCAGTAATGGCGCGTTGAGCGATGGGCCGACGATCACCGGCGTACCCCGCCCGATCGCCTCGGCGACGACCGACAGCGCGAGGCTGTCGGCAATGCCGTGTGCCAGCTTGTTGAGCGAGTTGAAGCTGCAGGGCGCGAACAGCACCACCCCACGCGGCGGTCGCGGGCGGATCGCCAGATCAAAATACGATTCGACGACGTGCACCCCCGCGATGTCCGCCAGCTCACGCGGAGCTACCACGCGCGAAGCGCTCGGCGTCGGGATCGCTATGACGGTCGAAAAGCCGAGCCCGACCAGCTCCCGCAGCACCTCGGGACAGCGCGCCGCCGTCGAGGTGCCGCTCGACACCAGATAGGCGACATCGAAACGTTCACCAGCGGGTGCGGTAACAGGGCTCATCTCGCTCTCTTTGCAAATGCGACAGGATCCGAATGTCAGCTTGTGGAACCCGACCCGTCAGTGGCCAGTCAACCGAGCGAGAAGCGCTCGGGCCGCAGGCAATTGCGCTTCGTAATACGCGGCGACGGGGGCGTTCCCGCCGTCTCGCATCGTCACGAAGGCCACCTCGATCTGCTGGACGGCTGACCGCGCTCTAGTCGCATCGCTGAGCCGTTCGGCAAGCAGCATGAGGGCGACACCTTGATTGCCTGTGGTCATTGCCCAGTCGAGCGGCACCCGATCGCGCGTCGATTCGTCCAGCGCCGCGCGGTAGGCCGCCACCGCCTCCTCCAGATGCGCCGTCCCGCTCTCCCGCGCGCCCAGCTTCTGGAGCGCGTTGCCGAGGTTCATCTGCGTCGTCGCCCAGCCGAGCGGCACCCGATCGCGCGTCCTTTCCTCCAGCGCCGCGCGGTACGCCGTAACCGCCTCCTCCAGCCGCGCCGTCCCGCTCTCCCGCGCGCCCAGCAACCAGAGTGCGTTGCCGAGGTTCATCTGCGTCATTGCCCAGTCGAGCGGCACCCGATCGCGCGTCCACTCCTCCAGTGCCGCGCGGTCGGCCGCCACCGCCTCCTCCAGACTCGCCGTTCCGCTCTCCCGCTCCCCGAGGCTCCAGAGCGCGTTGCCGAGATTGTTCTGCGTCCCCGCCCAAAGGAGAGGCACCCGATCGCGCGTGTTTTCTTCCAGCGCGGCGCGGTAGGCCGCCACCGCCTCCTCCAGCCGCGCCGTCCCGCTCTCCCGCGCGCCTAGCGTCCGGAGCGCGGCGCCGAGGTTCACCTGCGTCATCGCCCAGTCGAGCGGCGACCGATCGCGCGTCCTCTCCTCCAGCGCCGCGCGATAGGCCGCCACCGCCTCCTCCAGCCGCGCCGTCCCGCGCTCCCGCTTGCCCAGTGTCGAAAGCGCGAGGCCGAGGCCCATCTGCGTCCTCGCCCAGTCAAGCGGCACCCGATCGCGGGTATATTCTTCCAGCGCCGCGCGGTAGGCCGCCACCGCCTCCTCCAGCCGCGCCGTCCCGCTCTCCCGCTCGCCCAGCGTCCAGAGCGCGATGCCTAGGTCATTCTGTGTCCTCGCCCAGTCGAGCGGAGTGGTGGCGCGGTCGGTCGCCTGAGCAAACGCGCGGTAACGGTCAATGGCAAGCAGGGCGGCTTTGTTGTCCCCGCGCTCGTCCCCCTGCTGATAGAGCGCTCCCGCCTCCCTTTTCACATATCGACGGCGCTCATCCGGACGCGTCGATGGCACCATGCTGGCCGCCGCAGCATAACGTTTGGCTGCATCATCATAGCGCAGGCGCGTCATTGCGAGATCGCCGCGCTTTCCCTCCGACTCTGCCGCCCGCAGGAAGCGACGCTCCGCTGCTTGCTGGGCATCGCGCGCCAGTTGTTCAGCCTGGCGCGCAGCCGCTATGTCCTGTTCCTGCGCCCGCAGAAGCAGTGCGTCCGCTTCGTCGTAGCGACCAGTATCAATCGCCGTCTTCGCTTCGGCGGCGAGGGCAGCGGTGGCCGGATCGCCCACATCGAGCACCGACCAGCGATCCAGCATCGCCCGGTGCCGCGCCGCGATTTCCGCCAACTTTGTCGGCACCTGCTCGAGCGGCACATCCTGCTCGCCGACGATGCGGAAAAAGCCGATCACCGCCTCCCGGGTGAAGCCGAGCTGCGTGCCGAGTTCCGCCGCACGAGCCTCGGCCTTTGCTCGGGCTTCGCCGCTTACCGTGATCTGCTGCGAAAAGGCTTCGACCATGCGAAGCTGCTCATCCGGCTTCAGACCAAAGGTGATTGGACTGTTGGTGATGCTCTGCGCCGCCACGCCACCCGGTGCCTCGATCCGCGTCTGCGCCGACAGTTGCGCAGGCGCGAAAACCAGCAGCATAAGGAGAAGTCGGCCTGGCCAGAGACCGCTGCTCATTTCGTCGGCGCAGGGGCGGGAGGCGACGGGTTGATGGTGATCGGGCTTTTGTCGATTGATCCCGCAGCGACACCGCCTGGAGCACTGATGGTGACGTGCCCGCCCTGATCCTGCTTTGTCACGAGGTCTGGTGTGTAGAGAAAGGTCAGGACAAAGAGGGCGAGTGCGCCCCCGGCACGGATCGCCAAGCCGCGGCCCGACCAGCCAATCTCCAAAAATCCCGGAATGGTGGCGCCCAGCGTGGCGGTGGCGAAGCTCACCACCACGCGCAGCACGAAGAACAGCCGGGGATCGGCAATTTCCTGATTGCGGACGAGCAGGAAGACCGCGAGGCCGACAACCACTAAAGCGGCACAGGTTGCCGCGATGCGGTCGAATTGCGGGCTCCCCTGGCTGCTCGTTGTCCTCCTGGTCGCGGTCTTCGCCATCGGTGGTCCCCCGGTTTGGCCAGATTACCGCCAAACCAGGGCGCACAACAGAAGTAGCGATAGGATTCAGAATAAGCGACGGAGCGACGGGGTAAATTCGCTAGCGTGCATCAACTCGGCATAGCACCGGCGCGCCTTGAGGCA